>CAIOGK010000137.1 GCA_903857815.1 Candidatus Falkowiibacteriota bacterium | reverse complement strand
GTTTTAGCTTAATAGCTAAAGCCATCGGACTACGGCGAGTCTCCATACCCGCTAGCCGGTGTCATAAACATGGAGATAGATATAATTTGCGCTTTCCGGATTATATTGAACTAAAAGGAAGACCGCTTGAACTGCTTTTGTTCGGTTTATGATAGTTTAAGTTAAATCCAAAAAATCGAAATAACTTTGTAAACGTATTTAGGAAAACCGATTGGACATGGGTTCAACTCCCATCATCTCCACAGATTATGGATAGAGTTTAGTTAAATAAAAAATAAGCCGCGATGGCGGAACTGGTAGACGCGCTGGACTTAAAATCCAGTTGTAGCGATACAGTGCGAGTTCGATTCTCGCTCGCGGCACGTATAGCGATACACAATTGCGGGTATCGTATAGTGGCTATTATGCGACCTTGCCAAGGTCGAGAGAGGGGTTCAATTCCCCTTACCCGCTCAAAAAAAGCAGCCCGAAAGGGCTGTTTTTTGTTTTTATTTCCAAGTCTGTAAACTATTGACAAATATCCAATCATATGTTATACTATTAATAGTTCTAAAATTTATATTATGCTACGACTACGAGGAATGACTCTATTTCGAGTCCGCTAAAGTCTTACATGCTAAGCATGTAAATAATCTTATATCTGCGCCGACAGAAAACGGTATCCGAGGCTTCATAATGATGGAGCCTTTTTTTGACAAAAAAAATTGCTCCACCTACAATATACATAGCTTATATTAGTTAATGTTTAAAATTATATGCCACAATTTGAACAATTTGACCCGACTAATGATGGAAATAGGGGCAGCGAAGAAATGAAGCGTCTTTATGAAAACGACTTGAGTGCTAAGAAGTTTTCTACTAAGTCGTATGAAACAACAGCGCAGTTGCCTGAAAATAAGGGTTTATTTGGCGAAGCAGATGATAAGAGCGCTGAAGAAAAAATTTATGAACAAATTACCCCCGAAGAAGTTGATGAAAATGAATTAGAGCTCGGTAAGTTAAGCAATGATTATTTGAATGGTCTTGGTAAAATTCCAGGAAATTTAACCATGGAGCAGGTAAGAAAATCAGCACTATCTTATCGTGAATCATTAAGTCCTGAAAAACAAGAGGAAGAAGATAGGCGAGCGGTTAATCTTATTAAAAATGATATTAAAGATAAGGCGGAGCTTAAATATATTGAAGCTGTTGATTTAAAACCTAATTTAATGGCGCAAGCCAAACCTAATCCCGCAGAACCGACTAGATTAAATCATCGCAGCCTTTTGGATTATATAACTGGGCGTAATAGAAAAGTTTAAAATCTTAAATTAATACATAAATGGACTTTTCTATTTTAGATTGGAATATTCAAGGTAAAAAATATTATAATATTCGTACTAGTTTTAAAAAAATTCAGCCAGTACTTGAAGAAATAAACGCTGATATTATTTGTTTGCAGGAAGGCGAATCTATTATTGATAAATTAGATTATTATACTAAGACAAAGAAATATAATTGTGTTTTTTCTCATGAGGATAAAGATGGGGTTAATGTTATTTTAAGTAAATTTAAAATCATTTCCCATGGAGAAATTAATTGCCCATCTTTTATTGATAAATGTTTGGGTGAAATTCTTTGGGCCGATATTCAACTTGGAGTAAAAATATTAAAATTATATAACTGTCATTTTGAAATTGATGGCATTGGGCCCAAAGAAAGAGCGGAGGCTTTAGAGTTTGTTTTACTAGATTCTACAAAACACTCCGGACCAATTATTATTTGTGGAGACTTTAATACTACGGTTCCGGCGTATGGCTGGGGTCGTAAATTTATTAGTTGGTTTCATGAAATCCCAAAAGGTAGCTTGATGCTCAATAGCGCGACCTATCTCGAAGATGAAAGATATTCTTTTATAAAAATTGCCGAGAGAGAAAAATTTGACGAAGCAACCGATATTTCAAAAACAACTTGGGCAATTTTTAGTTGGAGGTGGGAAATATTTAATTTAAAATTAGACTGGTTTTTTTCTCGAGGGCTCAAAGCTTCTCCGGCAGTGCTAGGTAAATATATCTCTGACCATAAATCTATTTTAGTTAAATGTAGTATTAAATAATTTTAAAAATATAAAATTGCTGATTAATATATTTGATAAGTAAAAAGGCAGGAAAAATTTTTCCTGCCTTTTTATACTCTTTCGAGCGGTTTATAATCAATATTGACCGTAATCCTTGAAAGTGTTAATGTAAATTGTTAAATTAGTTCTTTAAAAAATAAGGGGACATTAGGTTAATTATTTAACTTTTCTTTACTAAAAGGCTGGTTGAATAATTAATCTAATATTAACCTTTATAAAAAAAAGAGAAATGAAAAGTTTTTTGAAAAAGTATTTTTTGTTGGTTGCCAACCATCCATTTAAAGCGGCTGCAGCAGTCGGCTTTATATGTACTTTCCCGGTAATAATTGTCGCTTTCATTATCGTTCTTGATATCGAACGCTTGGATGCTATAAAAAAATCTATGGTTTTAGTTTTTATTGCGATTTTTTTATTAGTCTCATTTGTAAATGTTATTGTTCCGCTTATGTTCATGACCCATTTTTTTAAAAATGGAAGAAAAATTGTTGTGATCAGGTCGGAAAATGATATTGCTAAATCTACGATTTATCAAAGATCAATTTGGGGTAAAGTTCCTCATATTAAAATTTATTTTCCCGAAGATTGGGATTTAAATGATGATAGTGCAGAGCGTAATCTTAAATTAGAAGTTATTGTTCCGGTTGTTGATAGGTCATTCGCTTATTTTACCTTTAATGTCGGGTTGATTTTTAACGGTAATTTTTGTGCAAGGGATTTAGAAAACATGATTAGCCAGCAACAATTTGATAGACAAGATGCTGATTCATTTAATTTTCAGTACTGTTTGCAAAGAATTATTGCTCATCGCTTGATTATTCATCGGGCGCTACTCAAAGATTATCTTTTGCAATGGGAACAGAAGATAATTACTACTAAAGATTTGGAAATAAAATTAGTTGGTATGGAACTTATACCGAATAGTTTATTTTCCAATATCGACAAAATTAGCATGCAGCTTTTGAACCCCTCAGTAACCAATAAACAATTTATCGATGAAAATTAAAGATTATTTTTTGTTTATTGCTCCTCGACCGGTGCAATGGAGTCTGGCGGAGGGATTAATTATTTTTCTTCTGCAGGCTATTTGGGCCTGTTCATTTTGGCCATCTGAAAAAGGTATTAATATGCTTTTACAGGCAGTGACATATCTTCCTCTATATTGTGGATTTTTTATGACAATTAATTTGATTGTAGTAAAAACTCAAATTATGGTTTTTCAACTGAATCCACAAGAAATCATTATCGTCTATGATGATGACGATAAGCCACTTATTTACCGTAAACCATTCTGGGGGAGGTCGTATTATAAAATAATTGTTCTTCCAGAAGATTGGATGCTAGCCTTATCCCAATATGGCGAAGTGTGTGATATAAGTACTAGTTTATCGATTCAGCTTGATGATCAAATAATTTTGTTGCCGTTTCGTATTAGTTTTAAATTTAACCATGGAGTGCAAGTTAAAGAATGGGAAAATATTATTAATATGCAGTATGTAGCAAAAGATACTAGAGAATATCAGCTGGATAAGTGTATTAAGCATATCTTTTCAATTGCAAATACTGAAGGCGAACAAGAAAGTCTTTTAAAAACGATAGTTTCTGATTGGGTTTATGGAAACTTGATTACGAGAAATTATTGTTTGCGAAAGATGGAAAAAATAGCTTGCTTGCCCCAATTATTTAATTATGCGGAGATTGAGATAAGACTCTTAACTCTTGGCGTAAGAAGAAAGTACTCATCTTAAAAGTTATACAATGAAAAATATCAAAAAGTTTTTGCTTTTTACTGCTAGAGATAATTTTCAAGTGGTAGTGATTTTTATTATTTTTGGCGTTCCGCTTTATTTGCTGGCGCTTATAAATTCGCTTGGCTTATCTTCGGAAACGATTCGTTTTAGCTGGTTGGCTATGGTTATTTTTTTGTTGGCTTTGATTGATTTAATTGTTGTAAGAATGAAAATTACATCATTCTTTTCAATATCAAGCAGATCAATACTTGTTTATGGAAAACACAATCAGCCTAAAATTTATCAAACACCAATATGGGGGAAACCAGAATATAAGATTATCCATTTTCCTAAAGATTTTGGATGTGCTTATCTTAAAAATCAGGGTTGCAATGTTAAGGTTTCACTAGAAGTTGAAATTTTAGGGAGACATATTTTTTTACCATTTTTTCTTAACTTTCGACTTATCAAGGCATTTCAGGCTAGCGAATTGCACGAATTAATAATGTTACAGGACATTGAAGATAGGAAAAAAAATCATTTTTTCTTCAATGAATGTATCCAATCTATTTTCATTAAGTTTAATGAAGAAAACATGGAGGCGATAGAAAAGGTTGTTGGCGAATTATTATATGCCAATATTAAAAAGCTGGTTGTCTTGGCGATGATTGTCCAAACAGTAAAGTTCCCAAAGGACTTATTTATAGCGACTATCGCCGTTACCTTAATTGAGGATGAACTAAAGATTGTTTTATTTGATAGAGAGCAGCCTTTATATTAATTGTTAAATTTATAGTAATAACTAAAAAAAGTAGAAAATGAAAAGAAAACCGTTTGTTTTAGGATTAGATGGCTTTAAGAGTGTTAAAGCGATTTCCGAGAAAATCGAAGAGACTTTAAGAGAGCCGAGTAATATGGCTGATTATATCAGTCATTTCAAATTCAATGATGCTCTGCATTTGGAGGGCATGAAAGGCGACAATGGGTTGTTAACCGAGACTGTATTTAAATATCCCGGGATTAATATTTTTTGGGACTTAAAACTACCGGATACGAACGGCACAGATATTAATATTTTGTTAAACTATGTCATGTTTATGCGTCCCGGTGACATTGTTACAGTATCCAGCCATGCTTCGATAAGAGCACTACGCGAAATTCGAACCCTGATTCCGAAGGGAGTAAAAATTACTATCGTTTCTGTTTTAACAGATACTGATCGCAATGAATGCCGGATGCGCCGTGGTGCTGTTCCAGGTATGTCTATCTTGAACGACGCTACAAACTTGCTGGAATTCAGTGAGGATTTATTTGATGCTGTTGTTTGTTCTCCGATGGAATTAAAACTTCTGAAACGGAATTTACCAGACTGTATTGAAACTGTGGTGCCTGGTATTCGGGATTATTGGATGGAAGCTGGACAGCAATCAAAGGATAGAATTGATGGTATTAAAAATTGCCTGGACGCCGGAGCCGATCTTTTGGTTTTAGGCGGCCAGCTGATGAAAGGCAATCCTGGGAAAGAAATTAATCCCACCAAAAGTCGCGAGCTTTCTATTGCTGAAGCGTTGGAATCTGACGCTTTGAGTTTAGTTAAGGGTCAACCCTTAGAAACATTAATTAATCTTCAGGGTCATTATCAGTCACGGAAAGATGCGGCCGGAAAATTTTTAGGACCATTAGTAACTTATAGCGGACAATATCCTTCCCCAGATGGTAAGAAAAATTATGTGGGAGACGTTTACTTTAATTTAGCAGTAGTAGAGGATTCCCCACAACGGTTGGAATATTTTGCCAAATTGATGATGGAAAAAATTCGTGCGTATGAAGTTGATGGTTATCAAATTAATTGTCTGATTGGTGTTCCTGAAGGAGGAAATAAAATTGCTCAGGAAGTTGGACGTTTATTGAACATTCCTGGTTTACGCCTGGAAAAAGAAGTTACTGTCGTTAAAACCGCTACCGCTAAAGAGCAATTTGACCTGGTTATGCGTCGGAATGCAAGCGCATTGAAAGTCGGGTCATTTGTACTCCTCTTCGAAGATTTGTGTAATAATTTTGCAACTACACAAAAAGCCATTAATGCTATTGAGGGTGCCGGAGGCGTTGTTGTCGGTATTGCTTGTATTGCTAACCGATCTGAAGACTGTATTGAATATTGGGAAGGATTACCAGTTATTGCCGGTATTTCTGTTCCGTCGAAACAGTATAAGCAGCATGACCCCTTGGTATCCGATTTAATTGTCGCCGGCAATTTAAGCACCGATCCAAAAAAGGATTGGGCTAAGCTAAAAGCAGCAATGGAAGAAATATAAAAAGTCAAAAAGACTTACTACGTAAGGCGTCAAGGAAACTTGGCGCTTTTTTCTTGGCTTGATTACTTTATTTTAGATGATATAATAATTTTAGTTACACTTAATTAAAATTTATATGTCAGATAGAAGTTTAGATAGTGAGTATGTAAATGAGTGGGGGAATGAAGCAACTCAATGTAAAAATTGTAGTAGTTTTTATAATCAAGAGGATGTTTGTGTTTGTGTTACCTCCAATGATAAAACTTTTGAAGAACTCTTAATCGAGAATGGAGAAATTTCCCCAGAAGGTCATTGTGATTATTTTAAATCATTAGACTAAAAAATATTTTATAAAATGAAAACGGCCTGATTTTTCATCAGACCGTTTTTTGTTTGTTTGTTTTTGTCCTTTTACTTTAAAGGCTCAGGATCTTCGTTCAGAATTTCGTCGTCCCATTTTTTTGTTGTTTCTTCAATGAGTTTTAAAATTTCTAAAGCTTTTGTGGTAGCGGCGCCGGTATATTTTTCCGGTTGTTTGAGTAGGGTCTGTATTTCAAATGGTATGTTTGAAATAATTTCCCGCAAGTCATGTTCAGAATCAACAATGCTTTCCAGGGCAAGGAATAAACCAATTCCGTCATTTTTTGCAATTGGCATCAGAAAATGATTAACCAGATGGTGAGCATCTTTTTTGTACCCGGCCATTTGCAAGGCAAGATATAAAGGTTCTGCAACCATCAAGTTTGCACTTTGTTGGAAGTTATAATTGCAACGTTCTAAATCAATATTAATTTTCATTAAGAACGTTTCACCATTCTTATCCGCTCTTAACAACGTATTTAATTGTTGTTGTAAGTTGATTAAAATGATTGGGAAATCGCGCGCAATTGAGCTTCCAACTAAATCGCGTTGGTGTTCACTGATTAGCGAATCAAGAACTTTACCAAACTCATTTTTGGTACGCAGCCATGTACCTTCCAAACTCTCAAAGTTTATCGGGTTACGTTTGTGTGCCATGGTGGACGAGCCAACCTGTTCAGCGGAAAAGGCTTCAGTTACTTCACCAATTTCTGAGCGCATTAAATGGCGACAATCGCGACCGAGTTGAGCAAGAGTTGCTGAAAGCATTACTGATGAAAATAAAAAGTAAGCGAGCGGTTCCGGTGGAAGTATTTGGGTACTTATTGGAGCTGGTTTTAATCCCAGTTTTTGCAATACCTCTCGTTCGAAGTTTCTACCGTTAATTTCCATCATGCCCAATCCAATTTGGGCATTGTATGCTCCAACAGCACCGGAAATTTTACCAACTAAGCCATCAGCATATCTTCTCATTTCTGAGAGGTTAAAAAGAATTCGCTGATTAATAGTCGCAAGCCAAAAGCCAACGGTAATAGGTAAGGCATGCTGCCCATGAGTGCGGCCAACTTGTAATTTATCGGCAAAGTTAAAAATTTTAGTGTTTAGTTCAAACATAATTTGTTTGATGCTAGGCTCTAAAACGTGAAATGCGCGAATAAACTGTAGAGAGCGGGCAGTATCGATTACATCGTAACTGGTCAAAGGAACATGTATCCAGCGTCCAACTTCGGGGCCAACTATTCTTTGAATAATTTGTACTAAAGCACGAATGTCGTGCTTGGTAACATTTTTTTCTATTTCATCGACCTCGGAGGTTGAAATTTCCTTTAATGCGAGACAAGCAGCGGCATCAATTTTCTCGTAATCTTCTTTCGGCATAATGCCAAATTCATAAAGGGTTTGTAAGGCAGCTAATTCCACCTCCAAATAAGGTTCATACAGGTTATCATATCCAAATATTCTAACCAGTTGTTGTGGTTGGTAACGCGGGTTACCAGGCATTGCTAAATTTCCTTGCATTTTTCTGATTTTTATTGGTTAATACTAGAAATTATTTATTAAAGAACTTCAGGTGATATTATTATTATTTTGCTATTTTGTCAACAAAAATTAGATTAAAAGCTGTAATTTGCAGGATTATTTTATATATTGACATTTTATACTATTTGTGATATAATTGCGCTAGTTCATTAGAAAAGTAATATTAAAAAAACCGTACATGGAGAAAAAAATTAATCAAAAGATTGAAAACGCCTTTTATTTGGGATTGGTTCCATTTGCCTTGATTTCGGCAATTGTATGCCGCTGTTCCTTTAATCTGGAGGTAATAATAGCGACTGCCATTGCTACTATCGCGCTAACAGTTATCTGTGCCTTATTTGATGTTTATTTCTTTGTCAAAGAAAAAGATGTTAGACATCTTGTAACAGCAATTCTATTTTTTATGGGAGCACTCACACATCTTTGGACCTTGTTAACTATTTGATGGTTAACGCATGCGAATTCAGCCGTCTCACCAAGATGGCTTTTTTCTTGACAAAATCAAATAAATACAATAAAATACTAGTACAAATTAAATATTTCGCCTTTAATAAAAATCTTCGGGTAGCAGTTAACGCTCTACTAGGCGACCGAAGAACTCCGTTTTATCGGGGTTCAGCACGCTTTTTTTGTTGCTAAAAGATAAAAAGAGTTGGCTTTAAATAATATGGAAGACAAAAATGTTGACCAAGATTTAGACTTTGCTAAATTATTGGAAAAAGATGATATTAAAATTCCTCAAGCGGGAGATATAATTAAGGCGACTGTTGTTTCTGCTTCTAAAGCCGAAGTTAAATTAGATGTTGCTGGTGTTTTGATGGGCGTTGTTCGCGGTCCAGAACTTTATAATGAAGTACCGGAATTTTCTGAATTAAAACCAGGCGATGAAGTTGAAGCTGCTGTTGTTGATGAAGAAAATGAAAATGGCGAATTAGAACTTTCATTTCGTTTAGTTGGCCAAGAAAAAGCTTGGAATAACTTACGTCAGGCTCTTAAAGATAAAACTACTGTTAAAGTTAAAATCATGGATGCTAATAAGGGCGGTTTGTTAAGCCGTTATTGCCAGATTGATGGTTTTTTACCAGTTTCACAATTAGCTCCAGAAAATTACCCACGTATTTCCGGTGGTGATAAGAGCCGAATTTTAGAAAAATTAAAATCTTTTGTTGGCCAAGAATTTGAAGTTACTGTCATGACTTTAAATGAAGAAGATAATAAAATTATTTTCAGCGAAAAAGATGTTTGGAATAAAAGACAAAAACCAGCGCTTGATAAATATACTATCGGCATGGGAGTTGACGGTAAGATTACTGCAATTACCAACTTTGGTGTTTTTGTTTCTTTCGGTGAGGGAATTGAAGGTTTAATCCATATTTCTGAATTAGCTTGGCAGAGAATTGACTCCCCAAGTGAAATGTATAAAGTTGGTGATGAGATTAAAGCGGAAATTATTTCTATTGATGGCGCTAAAGTTTTTCTTAGTGCTAAGAAATTATTAAAAGACCCATGGTTAGAAGCCAGTGCTAAATATAAGGCTGGACAAGTTGTTCCGGGAACAATTTTGAAGGTTAATCCGTTTGGTTTATTTGTTAAACTTGATGAAGAAATTCATGGCCTTGCTCATGTTAGTCAGTTAAATATTAATCCTAAAGAAAAAATTACTGATTTATTTAAATCTGATGAAGTAAAAGATTTTGAAGTAGTTAGCGTTTCTCCTTCTGAACATCGTTTAGGATTAAAACTTGCTGATGGTAAGAAATCTTCCAAGAAAGAAGAAAAAGAAGTTTCTGAAGAATCTAAAGAGGAATCTAAAGAAGAAAAG
>CAIOGK010000136.1 GCA_903857815.1 Candidatus Falkowiibacteriota bacterium | reverse complement strand
CAGGCCGAACAAGCAGCAATTTTTAATAATGCCGCTCAAATTTATAATCATGATTTTTTTTGGGACAGTTTAAGTCCTAAAGCGGAAGATAAAATTATTTCTGAAAAAGTATTAAATTTAATTAATATTTCTTTCGGTTCTTTAGAAAATTTTTACGAACAATTTAAAATAGCTGCCTTGAGCCAGTTCGGTAGCGGTTGGGCCTGGCTCGTTAATGGCGAAAATGGTTTAGAGATAATTAAAACTGCGAATGCGGAGAATCCTTTAGCTCGCGGCTTAAAGCCTCTACTGGTTATTGATGTCTGGGAACACGCTTATTATCTTGATTATCAAAATAAGCGAGCTGATTTTGTAGAAACTGTTATAAAAAATTTATTTAATTGGCAATTAGTTGATTCGAAGCTTTCATAATTTCTATGTATAAAAATCCTTACATCAAGATCCAGCCAAAAACGAATCGACCTTATACCGAAATCCTTTTAATTCGTCATTGTCATCCGGATTATAAATTAGAAAAAACCTTAGGCGATAGGGCGATGCCGCTTTCTAAATCTGGTTTAGCGCAACGAAAATATTTAACCAAGAGACTGCTACAAGCAAAAATTGATGTTGTATTTGCTAGTGAATTAGTGAGGGCTCAAGAAACAGCGGCTGATTTTGTTAAAAAATCAGGTAAAAAGTTAATTATCAATTCTCGACTTAATGAGTTTAATTGGGTTGACTGGTATCGTATCAAATATTTTAACATGACGGAAAAAGAAAGAGAGAAGAGATTAAAACGTCATGAATTACTTGATCGTGAATTAGATAAAATGCAAGTCGCCACGCGGCGTGCTTTAGCAGATATTTTTAGAGCTAATAAGGGTAAAAAAATTGCCATTTTCTGTCATGGTAACTTTATTAAGTCTTTGCTTACGGGGATATTAAATGCTGATATTATAGGGTTTTTATCATTAGAAATCTTTCAATCATCAATTAGTAAAATAATGGTTGATAGAGATGGATATATTAAAATTGTGGGAATAAATGACGTTAGTCATTTGCCATTTCCACCGAACAAAGATGTGTTCGTAACTTTACTCGATTATGAAGAAAAATAATTTAAAGGTTTTATCTTTTTTATTCGGATTAATTTTACTGGGAACAAGTTTTTTGGTAGGTAGTAATGCTGAGGCCGCTAGTTTGAGCGGGCGTATTTTGCTTCAAGTTCAAGACAAGGGGCAGGCTTGGTATGTCGACCCCGTGAGCGTTAAAAGATATTATTTGGGTCGGGCCGCTGATGCTTTTCAAATAATGCGTAATTTTGGACTCGGAATTTCTAATAAAGACTTAGACGCTTTTTTATTATCAAAGGCCCCGGCTCGGTTAGCAGGTAGAATTATTTTAAAAGTTCAAGATAAGGGGCAGGCTTATTATATTAATCCCCAAACCTTGAAACTTCATTATCTCGGTAAACCAGAAGATGCTTTTAATGTTATCAGAAGTTTAGGTTTAGGAATTACTAATACTGATTTAAATAAAATCGTTATTGGTAATACGTCGTTAGTAAAAATACCAGTTACTTCAACAACTGAGGGAACTTCAAATACTACATTAAATGAT
>CAIOGK010000135.1 GCA_903857815.1 Candidatus Falkowiibacteriota bacterium | reverse complement strand
GTATTCCAATCATTTGGTTTAAGTATTTCAGGAATATTAGCAGCGGTCACGGGGTACCCCTTCCCGGGCATGTAAGGAGATCCTGTTTTATCCATTTTCAGGGAACCCGAAATACCCATTTGAATTTGATTAGCTTCAGATTTTAAAAATACGCCGGAAAACACTACGCCATCGCCCATTTTAAAATCTGTTTGAAAAATAAAATCTGTAAAAATTCTTTCAGTCCAAAGAATACTGCCCTTTCTTTCAGGGCTACTTTTAACGTCTAAAACACCGTCTACCACTTGCCAGCTATCTTTTTCAGCGGAGGCGATCCAGCCCTTTAAATTTTTACCGTTAAAAAGTTTTTTAAAAGACGGTTCTTTAGTCTGTGCTAAGGCTTCCAAAGAAAAGAAGGTTAAAAAAGACAAGAAGAGGAAAGGTGAAAATCTCATGTTATTCAGCATTTTAGTAAAAAACAATAGGGGTGACTTATAAAGCCACCCCTAATATAAGAAAAAAATTAATAACCTGGATTCTGAGGAAAAGCGGATGCATTTCCCGTAACCCTGTCGATTTGAACTTGAGGGATAGGACGCAGCGCATGAAAAGGCTTAATGTTAGGGGCGCCCTGGGGGTTATATTTTTGTACCCTTTCCACGAGAATTCCCCAACGTTTTAGATCGAACCAACGCATTTGCTCACCAATTAATTCTCTTTCTCTTTCTTCAATGATTAATTCAAGATTCATTTTTTCAGCAGTAATTTCCATAGCCGCTTGTTTACCAGGGAAAGCAGCGCGACGGCGAATTACATTAATGGTAGCAACCGCTGCATTTTTGTCACCTGAAAGTAATTGAGCTTCTGCCAGCATCAGATAAGTATCTGCGAGACGGAAGGCGATATAATCTCTTCCCCCTTCGAACTGTGTTCTATCAATTCTTGCACCATCTATATGTTTTGAAACAGATGGGTAAATCCGTTCATCATATCTCGAAGGCACCAGCACCTGGTATTTTTTTGCCGCTCTTTCCGCCATTGGCATTTCATAACCAGGTAAAAAGATGCAGGTATCTCCTGCGGCAAAAGTTACTTTGGTTTTGGAAATATCGAAACTGGTATTGTATGTTCCAGGTCTGTTTGATAAATAAAGATCTTTGAAAGTCTTCTTATAACGGCTATCATTTTCTTTGTCCTTGAAAACAACCTCAATTGCGTAATTTGTAGGCTTAAAACGTTTAAACGGTCTACCATTTACAACGTCCCGTTGCATGCCAGGCTGAACATCATACTCCATCAAAAAGAATACATGAGCGTTATTACCCCCTCCGTTAGTCAATGGATCGCGGGTATATTGAATAGACCAGATCACCTCATCATTAATCTCATTTCCTTCCTTATGTACAAGGCCAAAATCGGGTAATAATTTAATACCGTAATTATTGATGACATTTTGAAACAAAGGAATAGCTTTTGATAAATCATCAGCGGCCTTTGCTTCGGACGT
Organism: Candidatus Falkowiibacteriota bacterium; assembly: GCA_903857815.1. Lineage (GTDB taxonomy): Bacteria > Patescibacteriota > Patescibacteriia > Patescibacteriales > UBA12465 > UBA12465. The sequence continues at coordinate 233 of CAIOGK010000135.1, read as the reverse complement.
GCTTTTAGTCAAATATACTTTCCCAAGCAAATGTTCAGCAGCAGGCCGGGTAGCTTTACCATATAGCGTTGCTTTTGCTTTTGCTTCAAGATCGGGAATTGCTTCCGTCAAGTCTTTGATGATAGCAGCGTATTGCGCCTGAACCGTAGAACGGGTAACCTCTTTGGTTGGTGCAACTGTCTCCTTCAATCTCAAATCAACTCCTCCAAATAATTGGGTCAGGATAAAATAAT
>CAIOGK010000134.1 GCA_903857815.1 Candidatus Falkowiibacteriota bacterium | reverse complement strand
TATCAGCTCAATCAAGAATATAAGATAAAACTAGGAATTTAGCTTATATTAAATGATTTATATTATATATTAGCACTCTCTTGACGGGAGTGCTAATTTTGTTTATAATGGGGTTAGGTTAAAAATATATGATTACCGAACGTAAAAAATTTCTCCTAGAAACAATAATTAAAGAATATCTTAAAACGGCACAGCCGGTATCTTCCGGTGTTTTAGTTGATAAATATAAACTTGATATTTCTCCAGCGACAGTTCGTAATGAAATGATGGAACTTGAAGATGAGGGTTATATATATCAACCACATACTTCAGCTGGTCGCGTTCCCACTGAAATCGCTTATGAGTTATTTTTAGAAGAAATCAAAGATTCTAAAAAGGTAAGAGGCCTGAAAGATGCTGATAAAAAAATACTAGATAGTATTTTTAAAAAAGATGAATTAGCTTATCGTCAAACGGCGAAAGCGATTGCCGAACTTGCTGGTGGCTCTGTTTTTTGGGCCTTTCACAAAAATGATTTATATCATACTGGTTTATCTAATCTTTTTTCTCAGCCAGAATTTAAACAAGCCAGCGCAGTTTGTGATGTTTCGGGGATAATTGATAGAATGGAAGAAATCATTGATGATATTTTTGAAGATTTAGAAGAAGGCGAACAAATTTTAATTGGTGCTAATAATCCTTTTGGTAATTTTTTAAGTACAGTTTTAGTAAAGTATAAACATAATAATTCTCATGGCATTTTTGGAATTTTAGGTCCGATGCGTATGGATTATAGTCGTAACTTATCTTTAGTAGAATTCATTAAAAAGAAATTTGAATAAAAATTATGAAGAAAGAAAATCAAGAAAAATTAAAAGCAGATGAAATTGTTGATAAGGTAGTTGAGGAACAAGTATCTGAAGAGTCAGTAGCTGCGGAACCAGTAGTCGCGGAACCAACAAATATGGAAGAAAAATATCTTCGCGCTTTAGCTGATTATCAAAACTTACTTAAACAGACCGCTAAAGATAGAGAGGAATTTGTAAAATATGCTTTGAGTGATTTTTTACAAGATATATTGCCTGTTTATGATCATTTGAAACTTTCCGTGAATGGTTTGAGTGAGGCAGAGGGAAGCAGCCCTTGGGCAATAGGAGTACAACATGTTTTAAAACAATTTAAAGATATATTAGAAGCGCGCGGAATTGAAGAAATAAAAACCGTGGGAGAAAAATTTGACCACAATACTATGGAGGCTATCGACGGAACTGGGGATATTGTAGAAAAGGAAATAATGCCAGGATATAAATTAAATGGTCGGGTTGTAAAGCCGGCCAGAGTAATAGTAAATTAAATTAGAGTCTTTCCATATCTACTTATCAATTGTATAAGTTTTATAGAAAGAGATATAAATTTATGTCATTAGTAAAATGGGCGCCATTTTTTTCTGATGAAGGTGAGATGGATAAGGTAATGGAATCAATTTTACCTTCCGTCCAGGGAAATCAATTCGGGTTTACACCAGCGGTCGATATGTATGAAGATAAAGATAATATAATTGTGGAAACACAGCTCGCTGGCATGGACCCCGAAAAAGTTGATATTTCTATTGAAAATAATGTTCTATGTATTAAAGGTGAAAGTGAAAAGAGAAGTGAGGTTGAAGATAAAAATTATTATCGTAAAGAAATTCGTCGTGGTTCTTTTTATCGCTCTATACCGCTACCAACTAAAGTTGACGGAGATAAAGCGAGCGCCATTAATGAGGGGGGCATTCTTAAAATAAATATTCCGAAGGCTCCAGAGATTAAGCCAAAATTAATTAAAATACAAAATAAAAAATAAATATAAAAATATGGGAAAAATTTTAGGAATCGATTTAGGAACAACTAATTGCGCCATGTCTATCATGGAGGGCGGTGTTCCTAAAATTATTGAAAACATTGAAGGAAATCGAACCACACCATCAGTTGTTGCTATTTCTAAAAATGGCGAAAGAATTGTTGGCGCGGCGGCAAAACGCCAAGCGGTTATTAATCCGGAAAATACTGTTTACGCCGTTAAGCGTTTAATTGGTCGTCATTTTAGCGAAGAAGAAGTACAAAGAGACTTAAAAACTGCGCCTTATAAAATTGTTCAGGCCGGTGAAGGAGTTAAGGTTACCATGGGCGATAAAGATTATACTCCTCAAGAAATTTCGGCGATGATTTTAACTAAATTAAAAGCTGATGCGGAAGCAAAAATTGGAGAAAAAATAACCGAAGCGATTATTACTGTTCCGGCTTATTTTAACGACTCACAACGTCAGGCAACAAAAGACGCCGGACAAATTGCCGGGCTTGATGTAAAACGTATTATTAATGAACCAACGGCGGCGGCGCTTGCTTATGGTTTTGATAAAAAGAACGGTCAGAAAATTGTTGTTTATGATTTAGGCGGAGGAACTTTTGATGTTTCCGTGCTCGATATTTCAGCTGATACCGTTGAGGTTAAAGCGACTAACGGCGATACTCATTTAGGCGGAGAAGACTTTGACCAAAGAATTATTAATTGGATTATTGAAGAGTTTAAGCGCGATCAAGGAATTGATTTATCAAAAGATACTTTAGCTTTACAAAGAATTAAAGAAGCCGCAGAAAAAGCAAAAATAGAATTATCAACCGCTCAAGATACAGAAATTAATCAACCGTTTATTACTACCGATGCTAATGGCCCTAAACATTTAGTCATGAAAATTTCTCGAGCTAAATTAGAATCACTAGTTATGGATTTAGTTGAAAAAACTATTGAACCTTGTAAAAAGGCTATTCATGATTCCGGTTTTCAGATTGGCGAGATTAATGAAATTTTAATGGTTGGCGGCATGACTCGTATGCCTTTGGTATTACAAAAGGTAAAAGAATTTTTTGGTAAAGAGCCAAATTTAAGTGTTAATCCGGATGAGGTAGTTGCTATGGGAGCGGCTGTTCAGGCTGGTGTTTTACAAGGCGATGTTAAAGATGTTTTGCTTTTAGACGTTACCCCGCTTACTTTAGGTATTGAAACTTTAGGAGGAGTTGCCACTCCACTCATTGAAAGAAATACTACTATTCCAACTTCTAAATCTCAAGTTTTTTCAACGGCTGCTGATGGTCAAACAAGTGTTGAAATTCATATCGTTCAGGGCGAAAGACCAATGGCCGCTGATAATAAAACTTTAGGACGCTTTATTCTTGATGGCATCCCATCAGCTCCTAGAGGTATCCCGCAAGTTGAAGTTAAGTTTGATTTAGATGCTAATGGAATTTTAAATGTTTCAGCAACTGATAAGGCAACTAATAAGCAACAAAATATCACGATTACCGCTTCCTCTGGATTATCTAAAGAAGAAATCGAAAAAATGAAAAAAGAGGCCGAGATGCATTCTGAAGAAGATAAGAAAAAGAAGGAAGAAGTAGAAATGAAAAATCAAGCTGAGGCCGTAATTTTTACAACTGAAAAAATGCTTAAAGAATCTGGTGAAAAAATGAAAGCTGAAGATAAAAAAGAATTAGAGGAAAAAGTTGAAGCTTTAAAGAAATCTAAAGATGGAGGCAATCTTGAAGAGATAAAGAAAGGCTTGGAAGAATTAAATACTATCGCCCAAAAAATTGGGGCGGCTATGTATCAACAACCAGGCACTAGCGCACCGGGAGCTGAAGCTGCTGGAGCAGAGGCTAAAACTGAAACAGCGGAAAATAGCCAAGCTGAAAAAAAAGATGATGTTGTTGAGGGTGAGGTCGAAGAAAGTAAATAATTTAGATTTGTAGATTCATAGGCTATCTCTCTTAAGTGAGGGATAGCTTGTTGAATAAATAAATTATGTCTAAAGATTATTACAATACTCTCGGTGTCTCTAAAAATGCTAGTGCCGATGAAATAAAAACTGCATTTAGAAAAAAAGCGCATGAACATCATCCTGATAAAGGTGGCGATGCGGAAAAGTTTAAAGAATATAATGAGGCTTATCAGGTTTTAGGTAATGCTGAAAAAAGAAAACAATATGACCAGTTTGGTTCCGCTTTTCAAAATGGTCAGGCTGGTGGCGGCGGTTATGGCGGTTTTTCTGGATATCAAAATGGTGGTGGATTTAATGTTGATTTTGAAGATTTGAGTGAAATGTTTGGTGGTTTTGGTGATATTTTTGGTTTTGGTGGTAGCGCGCGAGAATCATCAAGACGACAAACTCGTGGTCGAGATTTAGAATTTAATTTACCACTTGATTTTATGGAAGCCGCCTTTGGTTTAGAAAAAGAAATTACTTTTTCGAAAAATATAGTCTGTGAACGTTGTAGCGGTAAGGGGGCAGAACCGGGAACTAAAATTGAAACTTGCGCTAATTGTAATGGATCCGGAAAAGTTTCTCGGATTCAAAGAACAATTTTAGGAAATATCCAAACTCAATCTACTTGTTCACATTGTTCAGGGGAAGGAAAAACATATTCTCATAAATGTTCAAGATGTAATGGCCAGGGCATTCATCAAGATTCGGTAAAGCTAAAAGTACGTGTTCCAGCCGGTATTAATAATGGCGAATCTATTAGATTAAGCGGCCAAGGTGAAGCTGGGCCGAAGGGAACTCCGGGTGGAGATTTATATCTACGAATTAAAGTTCATGCACATAAAAAATTCGTGCGTGAAGGTTATGACATTAGAACTGAGGAAAAAATTAATGTTAAACAAGCTATTTTAGGCGACAAGATAGAAGTCGATACAATTAATGGACCAATTAATTTAAAAATTCCCGAAGGTACTCAGTCGGGGACAGTCTTTAAATTAAAAGAAAAGGGTATTATTAAACTTCATAGTCGAGGCGTTGGCGATCAATATATTAAAGTGATTGTTAAAATTCCATCCGGTTTGAATAAAAAAGAAAGAAATATTTTAGAAGGATTAAATATTTAGAATCCTTATTTTCATTGACTTTTTGGTCTAAGATGTTAAAATATTAATGTTAATTATTTAACTATAAAAATTATGTGTAATTGGTTTACAAAACTTTTTGGAGGTAAAGAATGTTGTAAAAAAGGTGAAAATTGCTGTCAAAAAGGAGAAAAATGCTGTTCACATGAGGAGAAAGTTGCTGATAGCGTTACGCCTGAATCAGAAATTGCTCCTAAAGTTTCAGAAACAACCACTGATTCCAATAATAGCGAAGCTAAAACGGAATAAAATATTCATCAATAAAGATAAAAAACGCGTTTTTCGCGTTTTTTACGTTAAGCCGTTAGGAGAAATATGATAATTGATACCCACGCTCACGTTAATTTCGCTGCTTTTAAAGACGATGCCGACGAGGTTATTCGTCGTTCTTTGGATAATGATACTTGGATGATTTTGGTGGGTTCAGAATTTAAAACCTCAAATCGAGCTTTAAATTATGCTAATAAGTATGAAAAAGGAGTATATGCGGCGATTGGCCTTCATCCCATTCATCTTCAAGAAGGTTTAATAGAAAATGATGATGAAAATGGAGAATATAGTTTTTCTCCTCGATCTGAAGAATTTGATTATGGAAGTTATGAAAAATTAGCTAAATTTGAAAAAGTTGTGGCGATTGGTGAAATCGGACTAGATTATTATCATCTTAATCCTAGTCAAGATATTTCTGCTATTAAGAAAAAACAGCAAGAAGTATTTGCTCAGCAGTTGTTATTAGCTCGTAGCTTAGATTTACCAGTTATTATTCATTGTCGTCAGGCGCATGATGATTTATTAATTATTTTACAAGATTTCAAGAAAGAATACGGCCACATTTTACCCGCCCATAAACCTTGGGGAGTAATTCATTGTTTTTCGGGAGACGAGGATTTAGCTTGGAAATATTTTAATTTAGGCCTTTTGATTTCGTTTACTGGTTTAATTACCTTTAGCCAACAATGGGACGACTTGATTCGCAAAACTCCTTTAGAGAAGATAATGGTCGAGACAGATACCCCTTATATGACTCCAGAACCTTATCGTGGCCAAAGAAATGAGCCAGTATTAGTACAATATGTTGCTGCTCGGATTGCTGATATAAAATGTATTAAAGTAGAAAAAGTAGTAGAAATAACTACCGCGACTGCTCGGAGTCTCTTTAGAATATAAATTTGTTTTGAGGCATAATTTGGTAAAAGAAGATAGTTGACATTTATTGTTTTATGCGTTATAAGAGAGATGGTTTTAAATAAGCTAAAAATATGCAAAATGACTCTTGGAGCCTAGCTTTGCGAATCATGGCCAGAATTTCTGGTTGGATAGCTTTTCCCGTTTTAATTGGAGTTTTTTTGGGGAGATGGCTTGATAAAACATTTGATACTGAGCCATTTTTATTCTTGACTACGGTTGCTATTTGTTTTGTGATTTCGATGTATGGCTTAGTTATTAATGCTCTAAAAGAATTTAAAAAAATAGAAGCTGATAGTCAGGCTGAGAAAATTGCTAAAATGAATCCTGAAAATCAAAATGATAAAAAATAATTTACTTTATGACTGCTCCCGAAATACAAGAAAATAATTCCTTAGAAACTACTCAGACTAGTGCTGAGGCTCATACCACCGGGGAAATAATCCATGAAAATACTTTATTTGCGGAACCAATAGCCCATGTTGGTAGTTTCGCGATAACTAATTCTTTGTTAACTTCAGCGATTGCGTTAATTATTATCGTTGCCCTAGGAATTGCGGTGCGTAAAAAAATTAATAAAATTCCTACCGGGATTCAGAACGCGATGGAAATGATAATTGAAGGATTTTTAGGAATTTTTGATGGCGTAACGGGAAGTCGTAAAAAATCTTTACAGTTTGCACCTTTAGTTTTAGCTTTTTTCTTTTTTGTTCTAATTAATAATTGGATGGGAATTTTACCGGGAGTTGGTTCGATTGGACAAGTTGTAGAACATGGAGGTGAAAAATTTTTTATTCCTTATTTAAGAGGCGCAACGGCTGATTTAAATACTACCTTAGCCTTAGCAACAATCGGTGTTGTTTTGAGTCATATTATTGGAGTTTTTGCAGTTGGGGCCTGGAAATATTTTAATAAGTTTATAAATATTAATGCTTTTTTAGAAATTCCGAGAAAAATTAAAAAAGACCCGATGGTACTTTTAGTAAATCCGATTAAAGCTTTTGTTGGTTTAATTGAAATTATTGGTGAAGTTGCTAAAATTGCTAGTCTCTCCTTTCGTTTATTCGGAAATGTTTTTGCGGGAGAAGTTTTATTAGCTTCGATGTCTGCTATTTTAGCCTTTGGTATTCCGATTCCGTTTTTATTATTAG
>CAIOGK010000133.1 GCA_903857815.1 Candidatus Falkowiibacteriota bacterium | reverse complement strand
TGCACTCGTCGCAACATCGAATATTTTAGCGGTTTCTTGTTTTAAGGTAACAATTTGTTGCTGTAAGTCGCTAACTTGATTTTTTAATCCCTCATTTTCAATTTTTACCTGATTGCTATTTAATATTGAGTACCCGGAAAAAGCCAAGGCTATAAAAATGACAAAAAATAAAGATACTTTTTTCATAATTTTTTATTTAAAATAAGTAATTCAATTTTAAACTACCATAAAATCGCCAAAAAATCAACAAAATAGGCTAACTTTGGAACACTTATCTTATACATAAATATTAGCTAAAATATAACGTTACTTAACATATTTTTTACTTACTCCCCACCTAACTTTGAAACTTTTTGACACCAAAAAATAAGGCTTAACCTTATTTTTGACTTACTGCCGGGAGGGGGGGGCGTAGTTGGAACGGTTATAAATCTATGCGAACCTAAATTTTCTCAATATACCCTGCCTTAATAAAAAATTCCTTACCACCGGGTATCTGTTTTACATCCTTTAACTCCCCTAAATCAAACCAATGCATTTCAACTAAATCATCTACTGGGTTTAATGCTATATCGTCGGCATTTTTATCATTAATATCAACTTCAAATACATTAAATTCCATGTGGCACAAAACTCTTTCTCCTGTTTTGAGTGTTTTCTCGGCAACCCCTGAGTTGATGATAGGAATAAACTTTATTTCATAAGAAGAAATATTAATACCTGTCTCTTCCAGAACTTCACGCAAAAGAGTCTGCTCTAAAGTTTCATCTTCGTCCATACCACCACCTGGGATGTGCCAACAATCAGAATAAACGCCGCCCTTAGCTGGGTCTTTTTTCCCCATTAATATTTTACGGTCCTTGCTAAAAATAATAGCGGAGGCAATTTTACGTTGTATTTCTCTCATATTTTATTTATTTATCTATTTTGATTATATCACGCCATTCCAAAGCTATAAACTCCCTATAAAAAATAGCCCTAAAATAGGGCTATTTACAATCTGCGTAGAGGGAGGGACGTAGTTGGAACGGTTTTGGAGAAATAAAAAAAGAAGCTTGTTTAGAGCTTCTTAAATTTAAAGTCTTAATCATTTTATACGATGGCCATGAATTATTCAAGCCTGTTTTTAGAAAAGATCAGCCAACTTCAGTCCTAATGCATTTAATGTATCAGTAATAGATAATATTAAAAATACAAATAGCATAATGATTCCTAAAATGAAACCATTTAAGAACTTTTTTTCATTTTCGCTGAGTTTTTGAGGCACATTCTTCTTCCTTAAATCAAAGAAAACAAATACTAAGCATGCTACGGCGAGAACTGTAATTCCTGCCATGTAATAGTACAATCCACCGGCGAGGATTATTTTACAGACAAGTAAAAGGGCTAAAATTTTTAATAATGGCAACACGACTAACCCAAACATGAAACCGGAAACGCTTGGAACTGAAATGATAGGATTTCTCATGATCTTCTTTTTTTATAAATGTTAATAATTATTTGATTAATTACTAAATCGGCCTATTTTTTAGACAAACTTGGTAATTAATCAAATTTAACCTTATTTTTTTAAAGTTCTATTTATAACGAAAAAATATACCACACTGGTATACTTTTGTCAACCTGCGGGGAGGATGGGACGCACTTGGAATGATTTTTAATAATTATTATTCAGGTGTTTTATAGATATACTTTAATTTTATTAACAACCTCTTCAATACTTTGTTTGTCTGTATGTAATGTTTTAGCTAACAAATTTTTCTCTTTATTATATATTTCGAATAGCTCCTTAAATCTATCCTTAGAGGTATTAGATATTTTTTTACTACTATCAGCTAACGAGCCTCTGACTCTTTCATCAAATCTAGTTTCTAATACTTCGAGTTCTGATTCTAAATTAATTTCAATAACTTCATAACCAGCCTCCTTGGCCAAATCTATAATTCTCTGCCGTGATAATTTAAACAAACTATAATCTGAGACTACTGTATATTTCATGGTAAAAATTGCTTTAGCGACAGCCATAACAATCTTCTCAACATCATCTTTGTGGGTGTAAAAAGAATAGTTAGAAAATAGTCTCTTTAGAGAATCTCCTTTTAAGTAAAATATCCCCCTCTCTTGCATCAAGCGCTCAATAATAGTACTTTTACCAGAACAGGAGGTGCCATTGAGTATAATTAATTTCATATATTTTATTATAACACCTCGTTCCAAAGCGATAAACTCCCTATCAAAAAATAGCCCTCAAATAGGGCTATTTTTTAATCTGCGGAGAGAGTGGGACTTAGTTGGAATGGTTATAACAAATATTAATCAAGATTAGAGCCACCCCATTCAATAACGGTAAATCCTTTTC
>CAIOGK010000132.1 GCA_903857815.1 Candidatus Falkowiibacteriota bacterium | reverse complement strand
TGGTTCTTACAGGCTAACTCGTGCAGAACGCGATGCAATTAAAGGTTTGGCCGAATCTGTAAAGAAGAATCCAAATTTAAAACTTTTAATTGAAGGTCACACAGACAATGCAAAAGTTAACTCTGGTTCTGCTCTTCAGGACAATTGGCAGCTTTCGACTTTTCGTTCACTTGCTATCGTTCGTGAATTGGTTAAAAATGGTGTAAACCCTAATCAGGTGGCAGCCGTTGGTCGTGGTGAATCAATGCCAAAGTCAGCTAATAGCGACAAAGCTGGGAAAGCAGCTAACCGTCGTTCTGAGGTAGTTGTCGATGTTCCTTTGAAAGGAATTTTAGATGCAGCTAAAAAGAACTAATCCTATATCAGGGATTAAAAATAAAAAAGCCGATGGATGTATTCTATCGGCTTTTTTAATTTAATAAATCGGGTGCTATTAACAAGAATGAAGGTATTTTAACACTAAAATGCTCCTCATTCAAAGTGTTAACCATATAATAGATACCTTCCATTTTGCCAAAATTGTTTTGCATAGATGACCAGCTAATATACTGAAAAGTTCCCGAGGGTTTTATAATGGGTTGCTGACCTAAAACACCCTCTCCCTTTACCTTCTTAATCAAACCATTCCCTTGCATTATTTTCCAGGATCGTTTAAGTAGTCTTATCGGAAACTCACTTTTGTTTTCAATGGTAATCCTGTAAGCGTGAACATATTTACCCTCCACAGGTGCTGAATATTTTTCCTGGTAGAAGGTGTCAACACTAATGATAACTAAAGGTTGGTTGCATCGTGTTTCCATGTATGTTTTAACTGGGTCATAAAATGATTAATAATATCAACTATTTGTTGCTGAGCGTCTTCTAATACGTCATTTACTAAGACAATATCAAAAGAATGGGCGTAACTAATCTCTTGTTCTGCCTTAGAAATTCTCTTCTCAAGACTTTCTTCTGTCTCGGTTAATCGCTTTTTGAGTCTTTCTCTTAAAATATCCAGTGACGGCGTCTTTATAAAAATAGATAGTACATCGGTGTTAAATTTACTCTTTAAAGCAAGAGCTCCTTTAACATCTACGTCAAATAGTACAATATTTCCTCTCTCCCATATTTTTGTTAGCTCGGAATATAAGGTGCCATAAAATTGATTGGGATAAACCTCTTCCCATTCAACCAATAAACCTTGTTCCCTAAAGCTCTGAAATATGTCAGTAGTGACAAAATGATAATCTTTCCCGTCCTCTTCCTTTGGTCTTTTAGTCCTTGTAGTAGCAGAAATAGAAAAATTTAATGAGGGGAATTGAGATAAAAGATATTTTACCAGGGTAGTTTTGCCAGAACCTGATGGTGCCGTAATGATAATTACCGGGCCAATAACCTTTGTTTTGATTAACTCAGAGGACATTGGCTACTTGTTCTTTGATTTTTTCTAATTCATCTTTCATGGAAATTACTAGCTTTTGTATAGCCGCATGATTGGCTTTTGCACCTAAGGTGTTTATCTCACGACCTATTTCCTGAGTAATAAATCCAAGTTTGCGCCCTTTTGATTTTTCTGGCTTCTCTAATTCTTCCGTAAAATAAGCGCAATTTTGCGATAACCTATGTTTCTCATCCGTTATATCCATTTTTTCTAAAAAATAGATAATCTCCTGTTCAAACCTATTCTCATCAATCTTTTCTTTGCCTTCATATTGGGCAAGATTTTCTCTTAATCTGTCTTTCACTCTTTGTATTCGTTCCGGTTCATAACCCGGAACTTTTGAAAGGGAATCTTCAATGTGTTGAATCCTATATTTCATATCTGTTTCAATCGACTGCCCTTCTTTTTCCCTGTAATCATTTAGTTCCTTAATACAGTCGGTGATGGTAAGTAAAACTTTTGACCATTCTTCTTCTGAAAATTCCTCCTCGCCGGTGGCTACAACATTGGGCAACCTTAATATAGATTGAAAAAAATCAACTTCGCCTAATCCTAAATTATTTTTTAGTTGGTTCAATTCACGATAGTATTTTTCGAAAAGAATTTTGTTTATTAAGTTTTCTGGCTCGTCGGTTTCACACTGAATATCCAATACCAAATCAACTTTTCCTCTTTCGAATTTCTCGGACAATATTTTTCGTATATCCGCCTCTTTATTCCTGTAGTTTTGTGGTGTTTTTGTGCGTAAATCGAAAATCTTACTGTTGAGAGATCTAATCTCAACAATAATCGTTTTATTCTTCCAAGATAATTTTACTCTACCAAAACCAGTCATTGATAACAACATAAGCGGATATTTACCTCATTAAAAAGGTTGAATGAACGAGCTAAGTTAACAAAATTTAAAGTTAACACGCTAACTAATGGTAAAATGAGTGAATTTGTTTTTACACTTTAATTTAATTTAAAATATTATCACTTTTCCTT
>CAIOGK010000131.1 GCA_903857815.1 Candidatus Falkowiibacteriota bacterium | reverse complement strand
TAAGCGCTTACTGTTCTTTAAGCCTTTCTTGAATTTTCTCAAAAAACTTTCAAAACTTTCTCCTGGTTTTCTTTTAAAGTCAGCCATATAATGCACCTTCCTTTCTATTATTTAAATTAATTCTTTTTTCTTGCTTATCTCTCTTCTCTAAACGTTCTTTAACCTTCTTATAAACTAAGGTTTCTTGAGCGCCAGATTCCATATCACGCATTAAAATAGTTCCATCCATTATTTCTTTTTTGCCTAATATTAAACTAGTTTTTGCCTTAATCGTAACTGCTTCTTCGAGCTGAAATTTCAAACTATCGGAAGCAAAGGATTGTCTAACATTAAATCCAGTCTTTCTTAGCTCTTCAAATAACTGTAAAGCCTTTAATTTAGCCTGGTCTCCAAGTTGAGCAATAAATACTATATCTTCTTCTGCTTTATTTGTCAAAGCTGCCTTATCTCGCACTCGAGCGATTGTTCTTTCTATACCAATAGCTAAACCGGCTGCTGGAGTTTCTGGTCCACCCATATTTTCTATTAAATTATCATATCGTCCACCACCACCAAGGGCTAATTTGCCAACTGTCTCATCTTCATTAACCGGCCAAAACTCAAAAACAATATCGTTATAATAATTTAAGCCACGCACTAAATAAGGATTAAAGTTATAACTTATATTTAATTCATCTAAAAATTCCAAAGTCTTGGTTAAATATTCACGACTTTCATCTGATAAAAAATCTGCTAACTGCGGAGCTTCTTCTCTAAGTTTTAAACAAGATTCCTCTTTACAATCTAAAAGGCTCAAACAATTTTTACCTAAATTATTTTTACAAGCATTACAAAGCTTAGAACGACGACCTCTTTCTTTATAAAAAGTAGAAAGCTTGCTGCAATATTCTTTACGGCAATCAGCATCCCCTAAACTATTTACTTGAACTTGAACTTTAACTTGCATCTCTTCGAAAAAATTATTAGCAACCGTAATTAGTAATGCTTCAGCCATCGGCTTTCTTTCTCCAATAAGTTCAAGATTAAATTGAGTTGATTCTCGATAACGACCACTTTGTAGTTTTTCACGACGGAAAACTGGTCCAAAAGAAAAAAATCGCGCTAACTTAGAACCGCCAATAACACTATTTTCTAAATAAGCACGTACAGTTCCTTGAGTTAATTCTGGTCTTAAAGTCATTTTTTCGCCCTTCTCGCCATCAACAAAATAAAATTCTTTATCATTATTTTGACGACTAGATTTTTTATACAAATCAAAACTTTCTAAAATCGGGGTTTTAACTGAAGCAAAACTATACATTTTTGCTAAACGACTTGCTTTATCATAAGCAAAATCAAAACAAACCTGATCTTGACCAACAAAATCCTTCATTCCTAATAATCGATTAGGAGTTTTATCACTTTTTCTTTCTGTTTTAACGGCCGAAGACTCAGTCGCTCCTTTTTTTCTTCTTGGCATAGATGTAAATTTATTTTTAATATTGTGGCCAATAACCTTTATCAAAAACGGTTATTTCTTCAATCGGCCAGCCTCTAAATAAAACTTTACCGGTAACAAAGGTTTTATCAACCGGACCAAAACTACGTGAATCTTTAGAAGCATTACGATTATCTCCTAAAACAAAATATTCATTACTTCCAACTTCAACCTTGGCGCCATTATTATCCAGCGTTTCTAATCCAGCTGGTAAATATGACTCATTTAACAAAAATCCTTCCGGTTTTGAACTATTATAAATTATAATTTTACCATCTTTAATTTGGACTTCTTCTCCCGGTAAACCAATTACTCTTTTTATAAAGTATTCCTGAGGATTTTTAGGATATCTAAAAACTATTACTTGACCACGTTCTGGAGTTTTAAAGCGATAGCTTATTTCATCAATAATAAGATATTCATGGTCATGAAAATTAGGCTCCATCGAAGCTCCCTTAACATAAAAAGGTTGAATAAGGTAATAACGTACTGGTAAAATAATCGCTAAAGAAATACTAACAACTTTAATGATTTCCCAAACAAATAAAAAAAACTTACGCATAAAAATATTTAATAAAAATCTACGAATCAGCTTCAATTCTACCAAAAAATTAAAAAAAAATCAAATCTCGATAAAGCGTATATAAAGCAGCTTTTAACTAATAAACATCGCATCACCATAACTAAAAAATCGGTATTTACGCTGCACCGCTTCTTGATAGGCAAGGTCTATCTGTGATTTACCAGCTAAGGCGCTAATCAACATCAAAAGGGTTGAGGTTGGCAAGTGAAAATTAGTTACCAGGGCATCAACAATTTTAAATTTATAGCCAGGGTAAATAAAAATATCCGTCCAAAAAGACTTATCTTGAATTTTAGTTTCTTTTTTTAAACTAGCCCAGTCTAAAGATTCTAAAGTTCGACAACTAGTCGTTCCAACGGCAATGATTCTTCCGCCCTGTTTTTTAACTTTTAAAATTTCTCTGATTGTTTCAGAATTAATAGCCGCCAGCTCACTATGCATTTTATGGTCAGTAATTTTTTCTTCTTTTACCGGAGCAAAAGTTCCTAAGCCAACATGCAAGGTAACATACTTTATTACTACGCCCTTATCTCTTATTTTCTTCAATAAACTTTTAGTAAAATGTAAGCCGGCAGTTGGTGCGGCCGCTGAACCGACTTCATTTTTATCCGCAAAAACAGTTTGATAATTATTTCTATCACTCGCTAATTGTTTAGGGCGCTTAATATATGGCGGCAATGGAACTTCGCCGATTTTATCAATTATTTTCCAAAATTTATCACCGCTTAAATCAAAGCTAACCAACCAGGTCCCATCTTGATTATTTTTTATAATTTTGGCATTTAATTTATTTCGACAGGAAAGGAATTCTATTTCTGATTCTTCTTTAACGCGACCACCAATTAAACACTCCCAAATATTATCAACGTTATTTTTACGCGGTTGATGTAAAAAAATTTCTATCCGACCCCCAGTTAATTTTTTATGACCGATAAGTCTAGCTGGAAAAACTTTAGAATTATTAAGAATAAGCAAGTCTCCTTTTTTTAAATAATCAGGTAAATTATAAAAATGTTTATGTTGAGTTAAACCAGTTTTTTTATTCAACAATAAAAGCCGCGAATGATCACGCGGCCAAACCGGTTTCTGAGCGATAAGTGAGCTCGGTAAATTATAAAAAAAATCGGAAGTTTTTAGAGACATAGGGTTACAGCTGTTCTTTTTTCTTATCTATAATTTTTCTACGTACTACTAGCATCAAAGCAAAAGATCCATTGGATAAAAGAAGATATAATGGATAAAGTACCGTCGTTAAGCTATAAGATTGCGTCGCGACTAAGGCAAGCAAAAATTTAAAAGAAGAAAAAAACCAAGATATAAATGTTTCTTCGTATGGCTTGTGATAAGCTTTTCTAAAAGTTGGCACAAACGCCAAGCCGTCCGTAATTATAATAAAAACGATTGCTAATAATGGATTATTAGTTAATCTCCATAAAATTAAACCGACCAAAGCTCCGCTAAAAGCTACCCAATCTGACAAAGTTATTGTTTTTTCGCCTTGGCGAAAAGCCAATATAGTAATAATAGCACTAATAGTAAATCCTAGCCCGAGAATCCAGGCGCCCGAACCTGCTCCACTAATTATTTGTGCAAAAAAACCAATACCACCAGCAAGACTCCAAATAAACCAAGAAAAAACATGTGGTTTAGTTTTTTTATTTAATATATCTCTAAAATATGGGATATAGCCAAGAAAACTAATAACTACAGCCGCTATCCCAAATGCTATTTTATAATTTTCCATAATCATTTTTATACAATTGTAATATTCTTCCTATTCTTTATCAGTTTTCTCCTAATCAGAAGCATAGTAATAAAAATACTATTAGACGAAATTAGAACAGCAAGATAAAGCCATGTTGTAGTGCTGTAAGCCTCCAGCGCAAGTAGACTGATAATAATACCAATGGTAGTTACTACAAAGGAAGACAGAGTTTCCTCAAATGGTTTGTAATAGGCCTTCCGAAAAGTTGGGATATAAGCGATGGTATCAATAACACAAGCTAAAATAACGGCCGATAAAGGATTTTTAGTTAAAAACCAAAGAATTAAAGCAAAAATTGCACCGCTAAAAGATAATTTATCAGTTATCGTGATATTCTTTTCACCGCGAGTAATTGATAAAATAGCTATAACAAAACAAATTAAAGCCGTTAATCCATTTGCCCAAGAACCGGCCCCCGCTCCTTTTACAACTTGGGCAGCATAAGTAATACCTCCCAGTAACCCCCAAATAAACCAAGAAAAGATGTGCGGCTTAGTTTTACCTCTAAATATATCCAAAAAATAAGGTATGTAAGCGACAACAGCAATGACGGAAGAAATAAGACCTAATAGTATTTTATTATTTTCAATCAGATTAAGGATTATCATACTAACTTTTCTTGCCCCGGAATACTCAGTCCCAAATGTTCATAACCGAGCGCGGTAATAACGCGACCGCGTGGCGACCTATCTAAGAATCCTAATTGCATAAGATAAGGCTCATACATATTTTCTATCGTATCGGCTTCTTCGCCGGTTGCAGCCGCTAAAGTATTTAAACCCACTGGCCCGCCTCTAAATTTATGAACGATGACTTCTAAAATACGACGA
The DNA here is from genome assembly GCA_903857815.1 of Candidatus Falkowiibacteriota bacterium. GTDB lineage: Bacteria > Patescibacteriota > Patescibacteriia > Patescibacteriales > UBA12465 > UBA12465. Next base: position 7,555 of record CAIOGK010000131.1, on the reverse strand, counting down.
TCTATTAAATCCAAACCAAGACTATCAACTTCTAACATCTTCATAGCCTCCAAACAATTTTCAATCGAAACACGACCATCACTTTTTACTTCACAATAATCTCTCACTCGCTTTAATAAGCGGTTAGCGATACGCGGAGTACGGCGGCTTCTCTTAGCAATTTCTATTTTTGCGGCTTCATCTATTTCAATCTTTAATATCCGAGCGCTGCGAGAAATAATTTTTTCAATATCGGTTGCTTCATAGAAATTAAGATGATGAGTAATGCCAAAACGATCGCGCAAAGGCGCCGATAATAAACTCGCTAAAGTAGTGGCGCCGATAATAGTAAACTTTGGCAAATCTAAACGTAGAGTACGAGCACTAGGGCCTTTGCCCATTACAATATCAAGAGCATAATCTTCCATCGCTGGATATAAAATTTCCTCTACCGTTTTATTAAGACGGTGTATTTCATCAATGAATAAAATATCGCCCGCCTCTAAATTAGTAAGGATAGCAGCTAAATCGCCGCTCTTTTCAATCACCGGGCCGGAGGTCACTCTAATATTCGCGCCTGTTTCATTAGCAATAACATGAGCTAAAGTTGTCTTCCCTAATCCCGGTGCGCCATACAACAAAATGTGTTCAATTGGTTCGCCACGCTTCTTGGCGGCCGCGATGGTTATTTCTAAATTCTGTTTAATTTTTTCTTGACCAATATATTCAGTTAAAAATTTTGGACGCAAAGAAACATCCAGAGCGTCTTCTCCGGTTTTTTCTTTCGGGCTAATTAATCTATCATCGGCTACTGTCATATAATTATAGTCTAACTAAACCTGTCTAAATTCGCAAATTGTATTAAAATCGCAGAAAGTACACATCGGAGACGGAGTCGGAGTGAAATTTCTATTTTTAATGGCAGCAATTTCCTCCATTACTCCGAATTTTAGTTTTTCTATTTCTTTAGTAGTTGCTTTAAATGATAATTTTTCACCCGTCTCTAAATAATAATAACTAAGCTTACTAACTTTCTCATTAAGAAATTCTTCCAAGAAAATTTGATATAAAATTAATTGGCGTTTATCTTTAAATTCTAATTTATCTTTACTTTTGCCAGTCTTATAATCAACGACTTCTAAACTTCCATCATCTAGGCGATCAACTCTATCAATTGCCCCTTTAATTATATCGCCGCCGATTCTAAAAGAAAATTTCTTTTCCAAAAATAATATTTCTTTAGGCGGAGCAGCCTGATAATTCACAAAAAATTTCTTCAAAGCTTCTAACCCCTTTTGTTGATAGGCGTCTCGTTCTTGTTTATTTTTATAACCATCCATTTGCCAAAATTCTTTATATAATTCCAGCAATCTTTTTTCAGTAATCGCTTCAAGTGCTTTTTTCACTTTCTTCTCATCGGGGAATAGACTCTCTTGAAATCTTTTAGATTCGCTAAGCGATGGTAACAAAAAATTATATAAAGTATTGTGCAGAGCGCGGCCAAAAATTAAAGACGCCTTATCGATAGAAGCGGGAATTTTTAAAATAAAAGCGAACTTATACTGCAAAGGGCAGGTAGCAAAAGCAGCTAATTGAGAAAAAGAGAATTTTTCCGGAAGCGGATAAAAAACTTCCCTGGCTTTTCCAGCTTCGAGTGAAACTTCTTTATCATTTAGAGCATGAACATCTTTTAAAAATTCATTTTTGCGACTTAAGGGCGTTCCATCGATTGTATCATCTAGTCCCATTTCTGAAATAAAACGGGAAGGCTTCTTGGCTCTTGCTCCGCCGTAATCCCTTGCACTAGTTAAATACAATTCTTCTTTTGCTCTCGTCGCTGCTACATAGAACAGCCTTCTTTCTTCCTCTAAATGAGCATCAACACTAACAGCAATTTTTTCTTTAATTAAATCATCAGGAATAGATATTTTTTCACTTCGAGAAATAGTCGGAAATTTTTTATCAACTAAATTAACAATAAAAACGTATTTAAATTCTAAGCCTTTTGCGCCATGAACAGTCATAATTTTAACTGTCTCATTATCCGCAAAATCTAATTTTAAGGCTCCAGTTTCACCCGCCTCAAGTTCTAAATTTATGGCTTCCAGAAAATCCTTGAGCTTTAAATCAGCATTATTATCTTCAAGATTTTTCATTTTCTGATAAAACTGATTTAAATAAGAAAATAATTCCAAATCTCTATCTCTATCCATCTTTTCTAATAATCCGGAATCATAAGCAAAGTATAGGAAAATTTTAGTCGGCTTATTATCCGCCACTAGTGCCGAATGAATTTCAATCAAACTTAAAAGTTTATTAATATTTTTAACACTCTCAGCGCTCACATCAGAGATTAAATTAATATTTTTTAAGGCCTCATATAAAGACCACACTTTTCTCGACGCCATCTTATTAATGGTAACCAAATCAACATGAGAAACTTTAAACGCTTCCATACTTAAAACTCTAAATAGAGCGGATGATTCATGATAATTATCCAATAAGCGCAAATAAGCTAAAATATCGAGAATAAGTGGTTTGTAATAAAGCCCGCGCCAAGACATGAATTGATTAGGAATATCCAAATGACTCAACTCTTTAACATAAACATCGGCCGTATCATTAGCCCTAACTAAAACTGCAAAGTCTAACCAACTTATATCCTCCCCTTTAGAAATTTTATCCTCATAAATCTCTTTAATACGACCCCCAATAAAAGAGACTTCCTCATCTTGAGTGGGAAAATTTAAAAATTTTACCGCTGCGGTTTTATTAGTTTTCTGAGTTACTTCGCCTTTCGCCAATAAGCGTTTATTTATCTTTAATTTAACTTCTAAACGATTGGGATTGTTATGACTAATAAAATCATGCGCTCTATCTAAAATTTCTTGACGAGAACGATAATTTTCAATTAGGACTATTTCTTTGGTCTGCGGGTAGTCTTCCTTAAACTGCATAATATTGGAAATTGAGGCACCACGGAATTTATAAATCGCTTGGTCATCATCGCCAACTACCAACAAATTATCTTTAGGCGCCGCCAGCATCTTTACTAATTCATACTGAGCTAAATTGGTATCTTGGAATTCATCAACCATTATGTATTTAAATTTTTGGCGATAATATTTTAAAATATTCGGTCTATCACGGAAGAGTTTAATTGTATAAACTATTAAATCACCAAAATCAAAATAATTATTTTCTAAAAGTAATTGATTATAAGTTTTATATGCTTCAGCTAATTCTTTTACGCGACTAATCTCTAATTCTTCACCATCTCCATCTTTTTCGGAGGCAATCATCCCTTCAGCGGACTTTAAATATCCAAGTGTGCTGATATTTTCGTCTTTAAGCCGAGAAAAATGTTTTAAAATTTCAGAAATAAATTTAGTTGGGTTTCCTAATGGCTTATAATATTCTAAATTAAAATTATCAAGATTCTTTTTTATTAAAACCCACTGATCAGTTGCGGATAATAATTTAAAATTCGGATTTAAACCTATTTCTAAAGCATGGTCTCTTAAAATTCTTTCACAAAATCCATGAAAAGTATTTATCCATAAATCAACATAACCATAAGGTAAAATTTTATCAGCCCTTTCTTCCATTTCTCCAGCCGCTTTCTCCGTAAAAGTTAAAAGTAAAATTTCTTCGGTTGAAGCTTTTTTCTCGGAAATTAAATAAGCTAAGCGATTAATTAAAACTGTTGTTTTTCCAGTTCCGGCTCCGGCGACAATTAAAAGTGGGCCGTCTTCATGGGTAACGGCTGTTTTTTGTGCCTTATTTAATTTTGTTAATAAATCTAACATATAGTTGTTACTAATCAGCTAGCTGTAAAATGTTAATTTTTTGATTTTTAATTTGAGCTTTAATATCTTCTCCAACTTCCGACCAAGAAATAAATTTATTTAAAAATATTTCTTTTTCCTGTACATTCATTAAACGCGGAACAGATTTTTCTGATTTAAGAGGAAAAAGAAACATAGTTGTTGTCGCTTTACTAAAATCTAGTCCAACCGCTAAACTTTCCTGGGTATCTGCAGAAAAATACTGATCAAAAATAAAATTTCCTAAAGAATAAAAAATTGGTCTTCCTTGATATATCTCCATGCCCTGAACAACATGTGGGTGATGACCAATAATAGCACTCGCACCAGAATCAATTAAGGCGTGACCAACATCTTGTTGATGTTTATTAAATTGATGCTGATACTCTACCCCCCAATGAATATTTACAATCACTAAATCATTCTCGGTGCTTGCGTCTTTAACCATTTGCCTTGCCTTTTCTAAATCAAAATCTCTATAAACCATCGAAAAACCAACCAGCGCAATTTTTCTATCAGAAATTAATATATCTTTTCGAGAATATTCATCAATCTGAGCATCAGTAGCACCGCTATAATTAAAACCTAAATTACTTAAATTTTTTCTAGTTTCTTCTACTCCTTTTTGACCCTGATCGCTAAAATGATTGTTGGCTAAAGTAAAATAATTAAATCCATACTTTTTTAATTCTTCAATTCTTTCTGAAGAAAAAGCAAAATCATAAGAATTAATAGGATTATAATGAGCACCATTATTCGTTACTGCCCCTTCAAGATTAGCACTGATAATATCAACTCCGGAAAAAAATCTATTTTCCTCACCCGCCAATTCAGTCAAAAGATAATCAACTTTTTTACCCTTCAACTTATCGCCAACATTTCTATCAAGCATCATATCACCAAAGAATAGAAAATTTACATTCGTTGCGATAAAAGATTCTCCTTTTTTAAAATAAAGAAAACTATGACTAGTTGTTGGCTCGTCTTCTTTATTTATTAAACGTCCAGAATTAGTAGAATATATCAAAGAACTATCTTTGGCGCCAATATTTTCTAAATAATTACTAAGAGTGAGTAGCGAAAGCGGAGAATCTACTTCAGCTTTCATTATTTCTTCTTTGCTAAAAGACTGAATAGCATTAATACTTTTTAAATCATGAAAATCAGCAGCAATCGTTGGTTGATAATGAGAAAAATCAACCGAAGCTAAAACAAGCGTATTCTCAACATCAACATTTTTTATTAAAAAATCGGCTAACTTAGTAATTTCTTCCTTAGTTGTATTATTTTTAATTATGAAAGGAATAAACTTAGCTTCCGGAAAATATTTTTTTACAAATGGCGTTAGCCCAGAAATGCCGTGTTCTCTAGCAAAGGGCTCTTCCTCGCTCATTAGGCCATATTGTTTAGCCTTTGCAATCAACATGTCATCAACTACTAATTTACCAAATGGAGTTTCCCAATCAACTTCGGAAAATGAAATATTATTATTACCTACAGAAAAATGATTAGGACTAATAATAATAACTGTCTTATATTGCTGTTCTTTTAATTTACTAAAAAACGAATCAATAAAATCCTTAACTAATAAGTGATGTGGAACAATCCCGCCATAAATATGATTTTCATTGGTAGCCGATTTCTTATTAATTGAACTTCGATCTTGATTTTTAATTTCGCCACCATAAAATTCCTGACTAGAAGAATAGGATTTATGAACGGTATTGCTCTGACTAGAATTTTTCAAAATATTCTTACCAGAAAATAATAAGAATAACCAAAATACCTGAGCGATCATTAAGACCGTAAGTATTCCTAGCGCCAATTTATATAAGACGCCGTCTTTCATAATTATTTATGTAAAGCTCCACCCCACTCAACAACCGTGAAGCCGTTTCTAACTGGAGTTCGTAAAATCTGCTCCTTTACTCTTACTGGCTTTTCTAACGGTTGATAATCCATAAAAACTCGAATAACAGTATCTGGTTTTGGGGAAACGCTAAGTGGAGCAAGTTTTTCAAAATCAGCCTGAGGAACAAAAGTAACAAAATAATAAGGAGCTTCGGTCATTTTTGGCGCCCAGAATTCTACAAACTCATCTATTTCGCGACCGATTAATCCTTGCTTAGATAATTTATCACGTAAAAAACTTTCAACTTTAGAAGCCTCAACTACAAAACCGGTTGTCGGCATGTTATATCCCAGTGCATGCCCCTCCCAAAAAAGATAAGGATAATTTATTTTATCATCATAATTATAAATATCCCCATTAGGACTAGCTTTTACATTCCAACCATTTTTATAAGCCGGCTCAGTTTTGGTAAACCCGCCAGCTGGAAAAACTTGAACATTAACATCAGTCGTTTTTTCAGGATAAAGATAAATCACCGGCTTACCGCATTCAACAGCTGAGAAATAATATTTAGTATTTTTCAATTGCCAAAACCTACCTAAGAAATCTTGCCAATAAATTATCGGGTAATCTTTTACAAATTGATCATAAGGGATTTTCTCTTTTAAATCTTCGGTCCCTGCATTATACCCCGGGAAATATTCATCATACATTTTTTGTATATCTGAAATTCCTTGTTCTGGAAAAACCAAATTAATATCTTTAAGTTCATAAAACGAGGATCCGTCTTGGCTCATTCCTATTTTATTAACCTGATCAATGTTAATCGGCGCTAAAAAAATATTACAGCCACACCCACCAACTTTACACCAAGAATAATCTGCCGCAAAATTATTACCATTTGTTAATTTAATATCTAGCTGTGCATTATATTGCAATCTATCCTCAACATTACTAAACGGAGGCTCAATACTATAATAATAAAAAATTCCATCTAATGATTTAAAAACTAAATCGGAATTAGATGCATCGGCTGAACGTGTATATAAAACCAGGCCATTATCAGAAATAAATGCCTCTTTTAATTCTTCTAATTTATCCTGGGTAACAGGAAAATCAGACCAGTAACTCAAAGAGAGTTTATAATTTTTGTTTGGAACATCTAAAGAAACAGGTGGATCAATGCTCTTTAACGAAGAATAAAAATCGATAGTGGTTCCATTTTGAAAACATTTAACCTCTTCATTATTTAACCAACCACTGGGAGAACTTTTTGCTAAAATAATAAAATGATCTTTAAAATAAACGCCCTTTATTAAACTTGTTTCGCAGCCCATGCCAAAGCAAAGACTGTTTTTTACCAACAAATGTGAACCTTTATATTTACCCGATGTCACAATTCCAGTTTTATAAAAATGGGTATCATTCCCATCCTGAAAACAAGCATCTATATTTTCCGTGGTATCAGCCGGACTAAATCGTTCTGGAATTTTTAACCAATCGATTTTTAATTCTTCCTCTGATGTAGCTAGGGGTTCTTTATCTAAAAACCATTCCGCTGATTGCGCTTGGTTGACTTCTATAAAATCATTATAAGAATCCGGGCTAACCACATTATCCACAGCAGACTCTTTTATTTCTGGAGTAATCGGTAATTTTTCTTTCTGCTGCATTAAAAAATAAGTTACCGTCGCAATATTGGACAAGACAAATAGTCCAATGAAGACCCAAAGGACTTTTTTGTTAATTGGCCTAGGCTTTAAAAATCTTTTTAAATTCAGCATCCTTACAGCGTCCAATCGCGGCAAAATTCAAACCCTTGTTCACAAATATTTTTTGGGCAGTTTTTTGTAAGGCAGCAGGAGTGATGGCATTTATTTTTTTCATAAAATCAGCC
>CAIOGK010000130.1 GCA_903857815.1 Candidatus Falkowiibacteriota bacterium | reverse complement strand
TGCCATTCCCTTCTTTATTTGTTAAATTTAAAATATAAGAAAACTATATGAAAATAACAATTTGTGGGAGCATCACCTTTTACCAAGAGATGGAACAACTCAAAGAAACATTAGAAGCTAAGGGACATGAAATATTTATTCCCCTGCTTAGCAATGAAGCGCCAGCAGAAATGGGCGGAGGGAAAAAAATAAATTTTGGTAAGTATATTGAAGAAAATGGTGGTGTCGATGATTTCCCGCCAAATAATGAACTTTGGGACTTAAAAGAAAAAGCGATGCGCGACCACTTTGATAAAATCGAATGGTGTGATGCCATCATTGTTTCTAACCATGAGAAAAAAGGTATTACTGGATATATTGGTGGAAATACTTTAATTGAAATTGGAGTCGCCTTCTTTTTAAAAAAACAAATATATATTTTAAACCCTATTTCTTCAGAACTTTCTTATAAACAAGAAATCTACGGCATGAAACCAGTCTTACTGAATGGAAATATAAATCTAATAAATTAAAATTTTTTAGACGTTAAGAATATAAAATAAAAAAGCGGCAGTATTGTTTACTCCGCTTTTTAAATTTACCAATTATCCCGTTAATCCTCCGGCATTTTTATTTTAAAAGATAGCCCCATAGCATTAGTGTTAACATCACAGTCTTTCCCGGTTTTTGTTTTAATAGATAATAAAAAACTTGGCCCAACTTCCATATTTATTTTTCCAATATTAAACTGCAGGCCGAGATTCACTGGAAACAAATATGCCAAGGCTTCCATTTTATTATATTTTAATCGCTGATTACCATCGTTATGTCGAGTATCCCAGCCGTTAACTAGCGTTAAGGCTTGATAACCAACACTAAAATGTAAATTGTAATTATTTTTTACATCCTTGCGACTAATTGGCATTTCTATAAATACATTCGGGTTCAGGCTTAATCCAGGCATGATTGGTTTTAATCCAGTAGAAGAAATCGGGCCCAACAGTATTATGCCGCTAAAAGGTGATGTTCCGCCATACTCATATCGATTCTTAATAAATAAACTAGCAGTCGAAATAGTTGCTTCTGCTCCGATACCATAATTGATTCCCAAATTATTATTTGAAATAAGGAATCTAAAATCGAATGGAATACATAAAGACATGCTATAGCCAGATTCATCAACAACCCCTCCGGCGCCTTTGTAGTAAGGAATATCTCGTAAATACAAGGGTAAATCGGAAACACTTACAGGATTCCATGATACACCAAACCACAAAGTCAAATTATCTTTATCTTGTGCTTTAGCAATATTAGCAAATAGCAAGAAGATAACAATTAAAATAAAATTAATTTTCTGTTTCATGATTATAAGTTTTTAAAGTTCGACAATAAATTCATTAACCCAACCCCAAATTCTACAATTAAGCCATTACTTTGTCAACACATTTGCAGAGTTTAAACATGCCAGATTATCTAAAAAGAACGCACCTAAATGCGTTCTTTTATTTACCCGTTCATTTTACTGAAGCCATTTATCAACTTCGTCTAATCCATCTTCAAGTGATTTTTTAATTTTCTTCTCTTCTCTGGTAAGGACGCGGCGATGGCGGATATCATGTATCAACTCTAAATGTTTTTCCAAATTATTTTTCAAAAAAGCTAATATTTTAGCATTATTCTTTTTAACGGAAGCGACACTAATATTTTGTTCGGTAGAGGCTAAAGAAAAATGTTTTCCCAGAAAGAAAGCGGCAATAATTAATAATAAAACGATGATAAACATTAACCCAACAACCGACAGGGTTCTAAAAGTAAAGGAACCAAGTTTAGTTAAAGATTGTGATGTTGCTTTGGTTCGTAAATGTTCAGAAGAAATTATCTTATCATTAAAACTTATTTCCGCCCATATCTCATAATTACCGGCCTTTAAATTTGGGATAAGCGCAAAGAAGTTGAATTCAGAATTTGATTTAGTTTTAAAGACCATCGAATCGCTATTCTCCCAGACAACATTGATAGTTACATCTGTATCGGGAGTTTGAGTATTTCCTTGGATAATTAATTTATCATCAGCAACGAGTAATTTTGGAATCATGCTTAGCTGTGGCGCTACTGGCTCAACTTCTGGAATCACTGGTTCAAGCGGAGGGACTAAAATACCGGTCGAATAAAAATTTCCTAATGCTTCAATACTATTACCGGCTTTATCAAAGACGACTAACTTAACAACATTTTCTCCAAGAGCATATAAATCTAAACTAAATTTACCGCCAATAAATTCTTCAGGGGTAATAGTTTTAATTAAACCATCATTAAGAAATAATTCGTAATGGTCTAGTCCGGAACCAGAGTCTGCAACATCGGCGATAATATTTAATTTTTTATTATCGTTATCGTAATTGAATTCTATATTTTTCTTTTCTGGAACGGTAGTATCTATTCTTGCAATATAAGTAGTAACTGGACCCCAGGCTGTATCCTTACGAGCGCTAACTTTGAAATACCAAGTTCCGTCTTCAAGATTAGTAACTGTCTTTCTGCTAATAGCTGGACTATAAATAACGGATGGACTGAAAGAATTACTATCACCAATCCCAGTTTGAACAGCATTTATATCCTTTGCTAGCGCCCATTGAAAACTTGGATTTTTATCTTTATACCACTGTGCTTGATCGGGATGAGTTACTGATGAAATTTGTAAACTAGTGCTCTGAGCGGTAGTCGATGGTACAACTGGAGGGATCTCTTTGCCCGGTTCGGGAGTAGTCGGAGTAGTCGGAGGAACTTTTACCGGCGCCTCTTTTTCAGCAACTACAATAATATTTCCGTACCGACCTCTAAGAACATCGGTTCCTAAGCCATCGTTAGCACGCACGGCTGCACTCGAAAAAGAAAATTCGGCTTGACCGGTTTTTTTAGCTTTAGCAACAATAGAAATAATAGAACCACGTGCCCCCGTAAAACCAGGCGTTGGTGAACCACCATTAAAACTGATTACCCCCGAGGAATTAGAAAAAGACGGCTCTTCTACCCAAAGTGAAAATATAGAACCACCTTTACTAATAGAAATAATATCAAATAATTCTGTCGGGAATTTTATTGTCGCCTCAGCATTATTTACCGCGACGCCTTCAGAATTTAAAATTACATATAAAGTTACTGTTTCTCCAGCTGAAACATTAGTAGAATTAGCACTTAGCGATAAAGTCGCCGCGCTCACACTATTAAGCCCAAGAAAAAACAAACTAATTGCTAGTGATGCAAAATAATATGTTAACTTATTTTTTAATAATTTTTTTATACGCATAAAACGAACCGGCGATGAAAATAATAATTATTAATAATATAATTGTAGCATTTTTCGTTGAATTTAATCTAGCCGGAATTTCGATTGTCTTGCTATTACCCGCTTGATCGTAAGCGATTACAGTTACCGGAATATTCCTATCTTGATTTTTTAAAACATAAACTCCATCAGTAACTTCAGTTATTTCTTCACCCTCTTTAACTTCATAACGCTTAACGCCGGAAATATCATCAGTCGCATTAATACTTATAAAATATTTCCCGTCATAAGTATTTGGGTCGCGTCCAGTTTCCACGGAAACAAAAGCGGGCGGTGTATTATCTGATGATGGGACAACTGCGGTTTCAGAATTTTGTTTATCTAAATTTACAGTAACCGAGCGAGCAAAAATATTTTCCTTAGTTCCCTGGCCATCATTTAAATAAGACATTCCTCCGCTCCATAAAACTGAGACGCTGCTTGAGGAAGTTGAAGTAAGACGCATCCGAAATAATAAACCTTCTTTATCAAATCCCTGCGGTACTCCACCAACAAAACGAACTACTTTATCTTTCGCTAAATAAAGAGGCGGCGTTGGCCACATTGTAAGAATTGAGCCACCAGTTTCTACCCCCACTGATAAATCATTAACGGTCGCCCCCTGAAAACTAATTACTCCCTCAACTACATTTATTTTTTTAGCTTCCGGATTAAAATAGGCTTCAACAATAGTTACTCCGTCACTAGTAGCAGGAGCGACTTTAAAAATAAGTTGCGCTGCCAAAGTTGTCTGCGGGGTAAGAAAAATAATTAATCCAAAAAATGTAATTGCAAAAATAGAGGAAAATGTTTTATTCATAATTATTGTTTAAATATAATAGGCGCCTTCCCCCATTGATAAAGGAGAATAGAAAAATCTACGGAATTAACTTGTTTATCAATATTAATATCAACACAAGTATTTTTAAATGGCGGAGCGGTCTTCCAGAAAGCGAGCATGATAGAAAAATCAATTGAATTTACTTTACCGTCATGATTAAAATCAGCACCTGCACAAGCAGTGCTTGGTAATTCTATTGGTGGAGGTATTACTGGAGCTGGGCCACCACCACCTCCACCGCCTCCACCGCCACCGCCTCCTGTAGGAGTAACGACTGTTTCAGAAACAACGGTAAATGATTGCATCGCACTTGAAGAATCAGAACCAAATTGTACATTTAAATGAAACCAATAATTCCCTGCGGTTGAAACTATAGAATTTAAAGTAGTATCAAAATCAACATGTGGGTTTATAAGTATGGCTGCTGTCGAATTAAAAATGTCATCACCACCACCACACAAATTTGTATCCGAATTAGTAACACACCAGTTGTATTGATATTCGTAAGCGGTTGAACCATCATTTGTAATTCTAATTCCTGTTGCAATACTTGGTAAAGTTAAATCGCTAAAATTTCTAATTAAAACTTGGGCAGGAGAACCCGGAGTTCCACTTACGGCTGAGGAAGCAAGCCCGCGACCAACAATATTTTTAGCAGAAACTCGGAAATCGTAAGAATTATTATTAGATAGACTTGTTATAGTTGTTGCTGGCGTAGTCCCAATACCGTCAGTAAAAATAGACCAAGTACCGCCACTAGTTAATTTATACTCAACCACATAATCAGTAATAGTCGAGCCACCATTATCTACCGGGGCTGACCAGGAAAGGTCTACACTGCTATCCTGAATTATTACTGCCAAATTAGTTGGAGCGTCAGGAACACTAGCCGGGGTAATAGAATTACTTGTTCCTGATGGCGAGCTAACGCCAATTTCATTAGTAGCCGTAACTGTAAATGTATATGGGGTTCCATTTGCTAAACCGTTAATAGTTAATGACGATAAGCTGCTAGTCGCAACGAATCCACCAACATTTGAAGTAACTGTATAAAGAGTAATAGCTGAGCCGCCGTTATCAGCTGGGGCTGACCAAGAAAGACTAGCGCTACCATCGCCAATTGTCGCCGCTAAATTTGTTGGCGCATCAGGAACAGTTGCTGGAATAATTCCGCCAGAAGCCAAAGAAGAAACACTAGAACCAATCGCGTTAGTCGCGGTAACTGTAAATGTATAATTTGTTCCATTATTAAGTCCGGTAATCGTAATTGGAGATGAACCGCCAGTCGCAGTGTGACCAGCATTAGAAGTAACAATATAACCAGTTATCGCTGCGCCACCATTATTAACTGGGGCAGTAAAAGTAATTGTGGCTACGCCATTTCCACGAGTCGCAACAACATCTGTTGGCGCATCAGGAACATCTGCCGGAGTTACGGAATTACTTGTTCCTGATGGTGTGCTAGTTCCAATTGCGTTAGTCGCGGTAACTGTAAAAGTATAAGTTGTCCCATTTGCAAGCCCAGTAATAGTAATCGGGGATGAGCCACCAGTCGCGGTGAAGCCACCAACATTTGAAGTTACTGTATAACTAGTAATAGCTGTGCCACCATTATCTATCGGGGCATCAAAAGTAATTGTGGCTACACCATTTCCACGAGTTGCAATAACATTTGTTGGCGCATTAGGAGTACTAGCTGGAACAATAGAATTACTTGTTCCTGATGGAGTACTTGTTCCTACGGCATTAGTTGCGGTAACTGTGAAGGTATATGTTGTTCCATTATCAAGACCGATAATTGTAATCGGCGATGAACCACCAGTCGCGGTAAAGCCACCAACATTTGAAGAAACTGTATAGCCAGTTATAGCCGCACCGCCATCTGAAGTAGGGGCATTAAACGTAATTGTCGCTTCACTATTTCCACGAGTTGCGGAAACATTTGTTGGCGAACCAGGAGCGTTAGCTGAAATTATTGGACTACTTGGAGTAGAGGAAGCACTTATTCCAATCGCATTAACGGCGGCAACTGTAAAAGTATAAGTTACTCCATTTGTAAGACCAGTAATAGTAATTGGAGACGAGCCACCAATAGCGGTAAAGCCGCCAACATTTGAAGATACAATATAACTAGTGATTGTTGAGCCCCCATTATTAACCGGGGCGTTAAATGTAATTGTTGCTTCCCCATTTCCTCTGGTTGCAACAACGTTAGTTGGGGCATCAGGAGCACTAGCTGGAGTTGCTGAATTACTTGTTCCTGATGAAGCGCTATTACCAATTGCGTTAGTTGCGATTACTGTAAAAGTATAGTTAATTCCATTATTTAAACTCGTAATAGTAATTGGCGATGAACCGCCAACAGCGGTCAGCCCGCCAACATTTGAAGTTACTGTATAGCTAGTAATAGCTGCGCCACCGTTATTTACTGGGGCGATGAAAGTAATTGTTGCTTCCCCATTTCCACTAGCAACACTAACATTCGTTGGGGCATCAGGCACAGTTGCTGGAGTTACGGAATTACTTGTTCCCGATGGTGTGCTTGTTCCAATTGCGTTAGTTGCGATAACGGTAAAGGTATATGTTGTTCCGTTTGAAAGTCCAGTAATAGTAATCGGTGATGAACCGCCAGTCGCTGTGAACCCACCGGTGTTTGAAAAAACTGTATAACTAGTAATCGCCGAGCCACCATCTGAAATAGGAGCTGTAAAGGTAATTGTGGCTTCGCCATTTCCACGAGTTGAAATAACACTAGTTGGTGCACCAGGAACAGTCGCTGGAGTAATTTCATTAGAAATAAAAGAAGTATCACTAGTTCCAATCGCATTAGTTGCGGTAACAGTAAATGTATAAGCGGTACCGTTTGCTAATCCAGAAATTGTTATTGGCGATGAACCTCCAGTCGCAGTAAATCCACCAGTGTTTGAAGAAACTGTATAACTAGTAATTGTTGAGCCGCCATTTAAAGCAGGGGTATCAAAAGTAATTGTTGCTGCGCCATTTCCTCGAGTGGCAATTATATTAGTTGGCACATCAGGAACAGTCGCTGGAGTAATTTCGTTTGAAACAGTAGAGGCTGTACTTGTTCCAATCGCATTAGTAGCGGTAACAGTAAAAGTATAAGTTGTTCCGTTTGAAAGTCCAGTAATCGTAATTGGAGATAGACCGCCGGTAGCCGTAAATCCTCCAGTGTTTGAAGAAACTGTATAACTAGTAATTGTT
>CAIOGK010000129.1 GCA_903857815.1 Candidatus Falkowiibacteriota bacterium | reverse complement strand
TATGTTTTTTAAAAAATAAAATTCCTACCGTTAAAGAAAGTAAGCTAATTCCTAGCATCGTAAGCATTAAAAATAGCGAAGATAATTTATTATAAATTAATAAATTTCTTGATATTTCTAGAAAATAAAATAAGGGATTTAGCAGATTTACTTTATAAATTAAACTATTTTCGCTAATACTGTAGAAAACCGGGGTTGCGAGTAATAATAATTGCGATATAATAATCCAAATATTATCTAAATCATTAACGTAGGCCCCGATAGCAGCAAAAATAAAAGATATTCCAAGCGTAAGCAGAAAAAATAGCCCAAAGATAAGGGGGTATAATAGAAAGCCCGTAAACGAAATCTGAAAATAAATCGCCATACCAATTATTAGAATAAATTCAAAAATATGGGAAAAAGCCGATTGCAAAACAACAGCGATAACTAAAGATTCGGGGGCAACTCGGTTAATCGATTTTATGTAATCAGAATTATGATTTATTGAATCGATTGATTCAGATATTGCTTGTTTAAAAAAATTAAATCCGGCGATACCAATTAATAGGTAGAGAGGATAAAAGGGAATTTCGATATCCGCAAAAGCCGTTTTTTTAACGAAAAATAGTACTAAAAAAAGAGCCAAGGGGTTAAGCAAATACCAAAAAATACCCAAATAACTCCCCTCAATTCTAAGGCGGAAGTTAACTTTAGCGAGCGAGATGCTTAGCCTGATTATTTCTTGTAATTTATACTTTATCATAATTTAATTATAGTTTATTGTTAGCCTAAATACAATGAACGGTTATTTGATGGGTTATAAGAAAAATGCTATAATATAAGCGTTAATTAATATTATTGGTTTATGTTTACCAGAAAGAAATTAGTGTTTATGCTTGGCTTGGTTATTGTTGTTTTATTAGGAGTAATAATTTTTTTAGAATTACAAAAGAAATTGAATCCCCCAGTTGTTATAACTCCTGAAGTTGTGAATCCTTATGTCCCTAATGATGGGGTAACGTCCTCGGCTCCTAGGGATTGGGAGGAAACAGCCGCTAGAAAAGAAGTTCCTGCTGGTGTCCAGGTTCCGGAGATGAATGAAGTTATCCCCGAAAATTTGAAAAACGAAATTGCTGTTCCGGTTCAGGTTATTCCTGTCGCCGTTAACGCTGATTCTCAAATTAGACTTTTTAAAGTTAATGGTGTGGGCGGAAAGTTTGTCCCCGAAAAAATTATTGCGAATTTTAAAGATACGGTCCATATCGAAATTACCGCCGTTGACCAAGATTATAATTTTATAATTGACGGTTATAATCTAGAGCAAAATGTTTCTATGGGCCAGACAAAAAGTATTGAATTTCAGGCTTCACAGGACGGACGTTTCCCTTACTATTGCTCTTCATGCGGCGGGTCGATAACTAATCCCCAGGGGGAAGTAATAATTGTTAAATAATTAATTGGTGGTTGTGATAATTTTTTAAAATTGCTATAATAAAATTAAGATATTAATTTATATTTGAAAGTATTAAGAATTACTTTTGCTTTCAAATTTTCTCGACTATGCAAAAAAATATGCTTGGAACAATAGCGACGATTATCTTTATCGTAATTCTCGCTGGGATGTTTACCTTCTTTTATGTGTCCCTAAATCGGATGGATAAAAAAATGATGGCTCTACAAACAGTAATTGCTGAAGATTCAGCTAAAATTACTAATATCGTTAACTTCTTTAACGCTAACGTAAATGCCCCGACTACTACTAAATAATAAAAATATAAAAAGCCCAGCGATCAAGGCATACGCCGATCGCGAGCTAAATAATAATTCTATGAAAAGAGAAATTGTTTTTCCACTTGTTGTTGGAGTAATCTTTGGTGCTTTAATTATGGTTTTCTGGCAATTTACAGCTGCCTTGAATAATCAAAGCGCTCGTTTAGCTCAATTAGAACAAGTTACCAGTCAGAATTCTAAGACTGTTAACGATATTGTTGCTTTCATCAATCAAGCTACCCAGGCTAATAATCAAGGGGCTCCAGCTACAACTCCTGCTCAATAATTATAAATTTGAGACTTGTAAAAGCCCTGCCAAAAGCAGGGTTTTTATGTTATAATTAGAAAGTATGAATATAAATGAAGCGCGTAAATATCTAGAAAAACTGAAAAAAGAGATTAATTATCATCGTTATAATTATCATGTTTTAGACCGGGAAACAATTTCTGCGGCGGCTTTAGATAGTTTAAAAAATGAATTATTTGCTCTTGAAAACGAATATCCAGAACTAATAACTTCCGATTCGCCGACGCAAAGAGTCGCTGGATCGCCGTTAGATAAGTTTGAAAAAGCAAAACATTCACGGCCAATGATTTCTTTATTTGATTCTTTTTCTGAAACGGACATGTTTGCTTGGCAAGAGAGAAATGAAAATTATTTAGCTCGTAGTTTAAAAGAAAAATATTATTGCGAATTAAAGTTAGACGGACTCGCGATTAGTTTACATTATGAGTCGGGATTGTTAGTTCTCGCGGCAACTCGAGGTGATGGTCAGGTTGGCGAAAATGTAACGACTAATGTAAAAACTATTCAAAGTATTCCATTATCACTTAGAAAACCGGAAGCTAAAGAGTTGGAGGCGGTTGGTTTTTCTAATTTAGAAATTAAAAATATTTTTAATTTATTAGAATCAGGAGTAATAGAAATTCGTGGTGAAGCAATCATGGCTAAAAAAGTCTTTGCCGATTTAAATAAAAAATATCTTAATGAGGGTCGTCCCATTTTAGCAAATACTAGAAATGGAGTTGCTGGTTCAATTAGACAACTCGATTCCCAAGTTACTACTGAAAGAAAACTAGATTTTTATGCCTATGATTTATTATTAGGTGATTATGAGCGAGGAGAAGTCGTTGATACTAAGGAAAAATTAGATAGCCTTGTTCGTTTATTGGGATTAAAAGTTTTAGTTGATAACGCAGTTTGTAAAGATTTAGAAACAGTGTTTTCTTTTTTTAAAAAAGTTGGTGAACGTCGAGAAAAATTACCTTTTGAAATTGATGGCGTTGTCGTTAAAATAAACAACTTGAAAATGTGGCCGATTTTAGGAATTGTTGGGAAAGCCCCGCGCTACATGATGGCTTATAAGTTTCCCGCTGAGCAAGCGACTACAAAAATAAAAGGCATTGTTTGGCAGGTTGGCCGTACTGGCGCCCTTACTCCAACTGCTATTTTAGAGCCAGTTGCAGTTGGTGGCGCCATTATTAGTCGTTCGACATTACATAATTTTGATGAAATTGAACGTCTTGATTTAAGACTCGAAGATACTATTATTATTGAAAGGTCTGGTGATGTAATTCCTAAAGTAATTACCGTTTTAAAAAATTTACGTTCGGGAAATGAAAAAAAGATTACCCCTCCCAGTGTTTGCCCGATGTGTAGCGGGAAAGTAGAAAAAGTAAAAGACGAGGTTGCCTATCGTTGTTTAAATAAACATTGTTTTGCCGTTAGCCTTCGTCAGATTATCCATTTCGTTTCTAAAGGAGCCGCAAATTTTGATGGTTTAGGCCCGAAATTAATTGAACAATTTATGGCCTCCGGACTTATTAAGGATGCGGCTGATATTTATAATATAAAAAAAGCCGATTTATTAAGTTTAGAAAGATTTGCCGAAAAGAAAGCTGATAATGTAATAGAAATGATTAGTTTGAGACGTGAACTAGATTTAGCGCGTTTTATTTATGGTTTAGGAATAAGACATGTTGGCGAAGAAACAGCCCTTACTTTAGCAGAGATGATTAGTAATCAGGGCAAGTTCCCTAGCAAGACCTTAACCGGTAAAGTTCAGTTGTCCGATTTTCTTAAAATCTCAGATTTAACTACCTCTCTCCAGCAAAAAACTGAAGAAGATTTAGCGCAAATGGAAGATATTGGACCGATTGTCGCAGAAAGTATTTATACTTTTTGGCGGGATAAAAAGAACCTAATGGTTTTAGAAAAATTTGAAAATAATGGTGTTATTTTAACATTAGAAAAAAAATCAAAAAATAAATCAAAAAATAACGCCCTCACTGGGAAAACCTTTGTCTTAACGGGGTCTTTAAGTAGTTTGACACGTGATGAGGCAAAAGATAAAATAAGAGCATTAGGAGCTAAGACTAAAGAAAGCGTAACTAAAGATACTGATTATGTTGTTGCCGGAGAAAGTTCTGGCTCTAAATATGATAAAGCAAAAATTTTGGGAATAAAAATATTAGATGAAGCCGATTTTTTAGAAATGATAAAATTATGAATATTACTAAAGAAGAAATACAACATATAGCTGAATTATCACGCTTAGATTTAAGCGTGGAAGAAGTGGAAAAATATCGAACCCAATTAAGCTCAATTTTAGATTATGTCAAAATGTTGGATGAAGTTAAAACTGATAATGTTGAGCTTACTGCTCAGGTTAGTGGTCTAATGGATGTTTTTCGTGAAGATGAAGTTAAAGAATGGGATAAGCAAGAAACTGAAGCCGCTTTAAATTTGGGTGAGAGAGAAAACGGAAGCCTTAAAGTAAAGCGCGTTTTACAGTAATTCAAAAAGTATGATGAATTTAAATGAACTAACAATTAAAGAGGCGCGCGTTCTTTTGGACGAAGGGAAGATTACTTCATTAGAAATTACGGAAGCCTGTTTAAAACAAATTGAAACTTTAGATAAAGATATTCACGCCTGCTTAACTGTTTGTGCTGATAGCGCTCGCGCTGAAGCACGGGTAGCTGATAAAAGATTAAAAGCAGGAGAACGCGGAATGCTTTTGGGTATTCCATATCTTTGTAAAGATATTTTAATGACGAAAGGAATTAGAACAACGGCGGCTTCAAAAATTTTAGAAAATTATATCGCACCTTATGATGCGACAGTAGTTATGAAGTTAAAGGGAGCCGGGGCGGTGTTGCTTGGTAAAACAAATTTAGACGAATTTGCTCATGGAGCTTCAACTGAAAATTCGGCATATGGACCAACTAAAAATCCTTACGATTTAACTCGAGTAGCCGGCGGTTCTTCAGGCGGAAGTGCCGCAGCAGTTGCTTCTCATATGTGTTTATTTGCGTTAGCGTCTGATACGGGGGGATCTATTCGTCAGCCGGCGAGTTTTTGCGGAGTAGTAGGAATCAAGCCGAGCTACGGAAAAGTCTCTCGTTTTGGTCTATTATCGATGACTTCTTCAACTGATGTTGTTGGTCCGATTGCAAAAACAGTTTTTGATGCCGCCCTTGTTTTAAATGTAATAGCTGGCAAAGATGAATTAGATGCAACGACTGCTCCAGTTGAGATGACTAAAATAGAAAATAAATTTGCTAACAATACCGATGCTCAGCCTTTATCTGGGGTAAAAGTTGGCCTACCAACAGAATATTTTTTAGAAAATTTAAATCCGGAAGTGAAGGATAAAATAATTGCGGTTGCTAATAAATTAAAATTAGCGGGGGCAGAAATTAAATCGGTTAGCCTCCCTTATACTAAATATGGAATTCCTGTTTATTATATAATTACCCCTTCGGAAGTAAGTTCTAATTTAGCTCGTTTTGACGGAATTGGTTGGGGCTTAAAAAAAGAAGAAGCCGTTAATTTGCAAGAATTTTATAAAAAAAGTCGTGGCGCTGGTTTTGGTCCAGAAGCAAAAAGACGTATCATGTTAGGGACGTATACTTTGTCTGCCGGATATTATGATGCGTATTATAAAAAAGCACAAACCGTTAGAACTTTAATTATTGAAGACTTCAATAAAGCCTTTAAGAAAGTAGATATTCTTTTAACCCCGACATCGCCCCATGGTGCCTTTAAGATTGGAGAACAGTCAAATGATCCGCTCGCTATGTATTTAGAGGATATTTTTGTAACCGGCGCCTCTTTATCTGGTTTGCCGGCAATCTCTGTTCCCGCGGGAATGATAAAGGTTAAAGATGGAAATGAGATGCCTTTAGGCGCTCAACTTATCGCGCCTCGTTTTCAAGAAGATTTAATGATTCAAATCGCAAAATTAATAGTTTAAGTTATAAACATTATGAAAAAAATAAGTCAGCTGCTTTATCTAGTTGTTGCGTTAGTTGTTGTCTCGGTCACAACGTTTGCCCTAATAAGTGGAGGGAAAAAAGATAAAATTGTCGCAGAAAATTATCAGCCACTTGCCGGAGCTAAAGCTAGTAGTTATGAGCCGTTTGCCGGAACTTTAGAAGTAAAGGCAGATGATAATATTATTGGCTCCGATAAAGCATCGCTTAAAGTTTTTGTCTACGAAGATTATTCTAGTAAATATAGTTCTGAATTAGCGGAGACTTTGAATAAAATATTTTTGGAAGCGGATAACCAATTAATGATTATTGTTAGACCATATGCTCTTTCTAGTTCAATTATTTCTCGAGAAACTGCTTTAGCAACAATGTGTGCTAAAGATTTAGGAAAATGGGAAACAATGCGCACCTTTTTATTAGCTGCCGTTAAAGACGGTGCATTATCAGACGTCGGATTTAGTGGCTATGCTAATGCCATTCAGGTTAATGAAGATGAGTTTAAAGCTTGCTTGACTAATGAAGAAAAATCGGTAAAACTGGATGAGTTGATGTTAAATGCTAAAGAACAATTGGTTTTAGGCGCGCCAACTATTATTGTCGGTAATGATATGATTTTAGGAGCAAGACCGTATGCTGATTATGTTGATTCTAATGGAGACTCAATTGAAGGTTTGAAGACGGTTATTATGAAAAAATTGGGAGAATTATCAAAGAGAAATTAAATATTAAATTATTATAAAAAGAGCAGTCGCTCTTTTAAGGAGAGGTCGCATAGTGGTCGATTGCGCTCGCTTGGAAAGCGGGTAAGGTGTTAAAGCCTTCGAGGGTTCAAATCCCTCTCTCTCCGCAGTACGGGACGAAGTAGGCCTAAAAGCTCATTTCGTCCTTTGTTTATGGGGGTATTCGTCAGTTCGAACCTTGTTATTTCGTCGTTTAGGAGAGTTTGCGATTTTTGTATCGGCAAGAGCCATTTAAACGCTAACATTTCAAGTTTTTTCTGTTCCAAAGTCCAGTTCGAGCCTAAAGTAGTTAGCACTCTTCTTTTAGCTTCGTTGTTGCCGTCTATTATTTCTTTCCGTCCATAGATAGCCAAATTAAAAGTTTCTTTCGTAATTTTAATGACCTCTTCTTCAATATCGTTATTAGTGTCGCTGGTTGCTAACTTAGATAACTCTCTCATTAATTCATTTTTTGATTCCGTGTATTCTTCATCGCCGATAAGATTACGGCAGCGCATTTTTGTCAGATTTTTCATTTCTTCTTTTAAGGCGTCGGCTGATTTGTCGGCGTTATTTTTTATAGACACGGTTTTTTCTTGCTCTTCATTTTTTAGTTCCTCAATTATTTCCAGCCCGAGATCTAAAAACTCCGGTCTGATTTGATATTTTTCCAATTCTTTCTCGACTTGTAGCTCCAAGTCTTCTTTGGTAATGGGCTTTTGATGACAAGCATAATTCTTGCGCTTACGAGTGCAAAAATAATAAGTATAACTTTTCAACTCTTTAGTGTATTTAAGAACTTTATGTTTTAAGTCGGCCGTTATTAAGCAGCCGCATTCTTTACAATGTATTAGCCCGGTATAAGCAAAATCTTTCTTTTGGTTTCTTGGTTTACCTTTTCGTCCCATAATAACTTGAATCTTGTCGTATTGGTCGAGAGTAATCATCGGTTTATGTTTCCCTTGGTTTTCCTTGCCGCCATAATTAATAATGCCGGCATAAAAAGGATTGGTAAAAACACGATAGAGAGAACTACGAGACATTACATTTCCGCCATAACTTTTCATTCTTTTAGTTTTAAAGCCCCATTCGTTATTTAATTTATCCAATACTTCGGGAACGGAATAAGCGCCGGTTAGCATAGCGTCAAAAGCCTTTCTCAAAAGCGGAAATTTAGCTTTATCGGTTATTATCGTGCTTAAACCTTTTATCTCTTCACGTTTATTTAAATAACCCTCGGGAGCTTTATTCGGTTGCCAGCCCATTTCAAATTTCTTCTCAAGTCCTCGTTTAACATCCTTGCCGAGTTTTGACGAAAAATATTGCGATTGGCTAAGCGCCATTTGCAACATCATTATGCCCTCGGGGGAATTGTCAAAATTATAGGAGCCAAATTTTAAGTCTTTAATCAATCCGGTGCGAACCATATAAGTAATGGTTGAAGCGTCTATTTCATTGCGGCTTAATCTGTCCGGATGCCAGGCGATAATTCCTTGCGCTTCGCCTCTTGATATTCGTTTGATCATTTGAGCGAAGACTGGGCGGCTGTACGGTTTAAAGGCGGTATGTTTTTCAACCAGCACCTCGATAATATCCAAGCTACTAAAAAATTCCCGGACTTTGTCCTTTTGACTGTCTATCGATAAGGCCTGGCGCTCATCGCCCTCGGTGGACTTACGGACATAGGCCAGATATTTAATTTTACCTGTCGTTGATTGCATACTTGTTTTTTTTAACCAATTTGTAATTCCAAAAAATATTAGTTAAATCATCTCTAATATCTTTTAATACTTTAATCTTGC
>CAIOGK010000128.1 GCA_903857815.1 Candidatus Falkowiibacteriota bacterium | reverse complement strand
TTTCCTCTTATAATAGAGATAATCATTTAAATTAAAATAAATTAAAATACATGAAAAAGTTAATAAAAAATTTCTTACTTTTCTTGGGTATTTTTTTAATAATAGCCGCTGTTTTTAGTGCTTTTGCTGGTAATCCCGGTGAAAGTAAAACGGTCGGCATAGAATCATTAGTTAATAAAGTAAACCAAGGTGAAATTTCGGAGTTAGTAGTAAGCGGTAACAAAATAACGGCAACTTTAACAGACGGAAAAAAAGAAGTTATTAGTAAAGAACCGGCCGAATCTTTATCTACACTACTTAATAACTTTGGAGTTGATAAAACTAAGTTAACCGCTATTAAAATATCTGTTAAAGATGAGACCGGCTGGGATTATTTCTTAATTAATATTTTACCTTTCCTATTACCATTTTTATTGGTTGGTGGTTTTATATTTTTTATGATGAGAGGGGTGCAGGGTTCAAACTCGCGTGCTATGAGTTTTGGACAATCAACGGCTAAAGATTTTAAGCCTGATGAAAAAAACCGAGCAACTTTTAAAGATGTTGCCGGCGCTAAAGAGGCTAAAGAAGAATTGAAAGAAATTGTTGAGTTTTTGCGGTTTCCTAAAAAGTTCCATGATTTAGGAGCAAAAATTCCGCGTGGTGTTTTGTTATTAGGTGCACCAGGAACTGGAAAAACTTTATTAGCTCGTTCGGTTGCCGGAGAAGCTAAGGTTCCGTTTTTTCATATGTCTGGGTCCGAGTTTGTGGAAATGTTTGTTGGGGTTGGCGCTTCCCGGGTTCGTTCATTATTTGAAAAAGCAAAAAAAAGTGCACCATGTATTGTCTTTATTGATGAAATTGATGCGGTTGGCCGTCGCCGAGGAGCTGGTTTAGGAGGGAGTCATGACGAAAGAGAACAAACTTTAAATCAAATTTTAGTTGAAATGGATGGTTTTGAAACGACTCAAAATATTATTGTTATTGCGGCAACAAATCGTCCCGATGTTTTAGACCCAGCCTTGCTTCGTCCCGGACGTTTTGATAGACGAGTAACTATTGATTTACCTGATTTAAAAGACCGAGAAGAAATTTTAAATGTTCATATAAAAAATAAACCAATGAATGCTGGCGTAGATTTGAAAAAAATTGCTGAGAGAACATCGGGTTTTTCAGGAGCAGAGCTAGCCAACATCTTAAATGAAGCGGCTATTTTAGCGGCTCGTGAAAATAAAAAAGAAATTTTTAATGAAGATTTATTTGAAGCGATAGAAAAGGTAATGATTGGTCCTGAAAGAAAAAGCCGAGTAATAACTGATAAAGAAAAAAAGATTACCGCTTATCATGAGGCTGGTCATGCGCTAGTTGCTCATTTTTTACCTGATGCGGATCCAGTTCATAAGATTTCTATTATTTCTCGCGGTTCAGCTGGTGGGTATACTTTAAAAGCGCCGTTAGAAGATAGACATATGCATGCTAAATCCGAATTTATTTCTGAGATTGCCATTTTATTGGCTGGTCATATTGTTGAAAAAGAAATTTTTTCGGAAGTAACTACCGGAGCGACTTCTGATTTGCGTCGCGCGACTTCTTTAGCTCGTAGTTTAGTTACTGATTATGGAATGAGCGATCATCTTGGACCACGAACTTATGGTCAAAAGGAAGAAATGATTTTTTTAGGAAGAGAAATCCATGAGCAGAGAGATTATAGTGAAAAAGTTGCCGAAAGAATTGATGAAGAAATTACGGGGTTTATTAAACAGGGAGGAGCTATTGCTGAAGCTATAATTCGAGATCGCAAAAAAGAATTAGAAGCTATTGTTGCGGCCTTACTAGAAAAAGAAACTTTAGAAAAAACTGAATTTGAAATTATTGTTGGCCCGAAACCAGTAATGGTTGCATAATTTCTTTAAGCCTTTATTGACTAATATAGGCGTTGCGTTATACTAAAATTGTAATAATTAAAAATTTATATGGCTAATCCAAAGAAAAAGAAAACCCATAGTAAGACCCATACTGGGCGCGCTCATTTAGCGTTAAAAAAAGTTACCCTTAAAAAATGTCCAAAATGTGGTGAGATGAGAAAGCCTCATACAGTTTGCGCTTTTTGTGGTACTTATAAAGATAAAGCAGTTATTAAAACAAAAACAAAAGTCGTCAAGAAAAAATAATTTATGTCCAACAGACATCTTGCTAGGACTATTGCCCTTCAAACCTTATTCGCTTGGGATTTTAATGGTCGCAAAAATGGTGATTTAGAAAAAATAATGGTTGATAATTTTGCTAATTTTGCTCCCAACTTTGATGATGGCGGTTTTGTAAAAGATTTAATTTCCGGCGTTGCTGAGCATACCGATATTATTGATAAGCATATTATAAAATATGCGACTGAATGGCCGTTAGATCAAATTACGGCGGTTGATAGAAATATTTTGCGACTTGGTATTTATGAATTGCTTTATACCGCTATTCCTCCGCGAGTTGCAATTAATGAATCAATTGAAATTGCTAAAAGTTTTGGTGGCGATTCCTCGGGTAAATTTGTTAATGGTGTTTTAGGCGCTCTTTATGGTGATGAACCAGAAATTCAAAAGCGTGATAATAAAGAAGAGCTAGAAGCGGCTCATCAAGCAGCAGCGACGTTAGAAATGGAAGCCAAGATTGATACTGAAGAACAAAAAAATAATTTAGACCAAGAGGCGCCTAATAACTAGGCCCTTTTGTATTTATATGGATCAGACTCAGTTATTAAAATTACAAAAAAATTTAGGAGTTGTTTTTAAGGATGTCGATTTAATTCGTCAGGCCATGGTTCATCGTTCTTATATTAATGAACATCCCGATTTTAAAACTGGGCATAATGAACGTTTAGAATTTTTAGGTGATGCCGTTTTAGAAATTATTGTGACTGAATATTTATTTTTAAATTTTACCGATGTTCCTGAAGGTGATTTAACAAATTGGCGAGCTTCTCTAGTTAACGCTAAAATGCTTTACGAAATTGCTCAAGAATTAAAAATTGAAGATGCCTTATATTTATCTAAAGGGGAATCTAAAGATAAAAATAAAAAATCACGTCAGTTTATTTTAGCTAATGCGGTTGAAGCGATTATCGGCGCCATTTATCTTGATCAAGGAATCCCAGCGGCTAAGAAATTTGTTTTGAAAAATATAGTTTGTAAATTAGATTCAATTTTAGAAAATCGTTTATATCTTGATCCGAAATCACGTTTTCAAGAAAAAGCTCAAGAGGTAAGAAGTGTTACTCCTCACTATCAAATACTGGATCAAACGGGGCCGGATCATGCTAAGACTTTTACGGTTGGTTTGTATTTAGGGGATGAGCTTGTAACTACTGGTGAAGGATCGTCTAAACAAGAGGCACAAGTTTCAGCCGCCGCTAAAGGACTTAAAAAAATGAATTGGTAAATTAATAATAATATGGAAATAAATAATATATTAAAATTAGCGGCCGAAAAACAGGCCTCGGATATTCATTTGCTTTTTGGACAGCCACCAATTTTTAGAATTTCTGGAGAATTATTTGATATTAATCAAGTTGTAAAAGGTGGGGGCTTTACAGTATTAAAAGTTGCTGACTTAGAAAGTTTTATTGGGGTTATTTTAGACCGTGAACAGAAAAAAAGATTTCTTGAAAATCGTGATTTAGATTTAGGCTATCAATTAGATGATTATCGTTATCGAATAAATTTCTCTTTCGAAAAAGGTCATATTAAAATAGTTGCTCGCGTGATAACAGATCAGGATCCAACTTTAGCCGAGTTAGGAATGCCTTCAGTTTTAGAAAAGATATTAAGTCTTCATCAGGGTTTAATTTTAGTTACTGGACCAACGGGTTGTGGAAAATCAACAACCTTAGCGGCGATGGTTAATTATATAAATGCTAACAGCAGCGTAAATATTGTTACTTTAGAGGATCCAGTTGAATATATTTTTAAACCGAAGAAAAGTATTATTTCCCAGCGTCAACTAGGGACTGATATGGTAAGTTTTGCTAGTGGCTTAAAGCACGCATTACGTCAGGATCCAAATGTTATTATGGTTGGCGAAATGAGAGATTTTGAAACTATTTCTACGGCGGTTACTTTAGCAGAGACGGGCCATTTAGTGTTAGCCACGCTTCATACCTATAGCGCCGCTCAAACAATTGATAGAATTATTGATATTTTTCCTCCTCATCAACAAAATCAGATTAAATCTCAACTATCTTTTGTGTTAACCGCAATTGTTTCTCAGAGATTAATTCCGAAAATTGGAGGCGGGCGAGTTGCGGCCAGAGAAATTCTTTTAAATAATTCAGCAATTGCTAATTTGATTAGAGAGGGGAAAGTCGCTCAAATTGTAAGT
Source organism: Candidatus Falkowiibacteriota bacterium (assembly GCA_903857815.1). Classification (GTDB taxonomy): domain Bacteria; phylum Patescibacteriota; class Patescibacteriia; order Patescibacteriales; family UBA12465; genus UBA12465. The sequence goes on along the minus strand of CAIOGK010000128.1, from coordinate 3,463 downwards.
GTTATCGAAACTGGGGGGAACGTTGGTATGATTACCCTTGATAAACATATTAAACAACTTTATCAAGACGGTATAATAGATAGAGAAGCGGCTCTTGGACAAATGCAATATCCCGATACGCTAGAAGATTAAAATTTATTTTAAATTTAACCAGTATAAATAAAAGAATTCATCTTGTTTGATGGTTTCTTTTTTTGTTTTAGTAATTAAAGTCAATTCCGGATCATAGCCTTCTGGGATAGTTGTTATTAGAAGGATGCGGTCTATTTGGTTTGTTTGATTCTGATAATATTTTTTTAAGTAGGCCTTTAAGATATAATAAGGCGTCTGATTGCCAATTACAAAATCTTTGTTCCAAGTTAAAAATGTTCCCTCCTTTAAAGTTTCCATTTGATAGAATTTTTTACCAGGAAGATAAGGTAGTAAGGCACTACCAGAATAGGAAGGATAAGCGGCAATTTCATTTTTTAATAAGTCGTTATTTTTTAAATACTCAGTCATTTCTTTAGCGCCAGAAAAATATTTGTTATTTCCAGATATATAAAAGTAACCGGCATAAAGAATGTTAATTATTAAACAGCATAAAAAAAGATAAAATATAATGCGATATCTAGTATTTTGAGAGTAGTTAGTTTTATTTTTTAATATATCTACCCACCAAACGAAGATGAATAATATAAGAATTAAACCGTAATGACGTAAATCGCCTGGATGTTTAAAAAGAAAAATAAATAATAACCAGAGATACGAAAAAACAAAAATTACTTTTGTTTCCCAATTTTTTAAAATAAATAAAATTATTGGTAGCCATAACAGGCTGACAGTTGATAATATTAGAAGATTAACCCCTGGATTGTTTAGAAATGGTATTAGGGCGGAGGCGAGAGAGCGAGGTAAAACATACCAACTATTTAAAATAAGAGTCGTATATTGATCTATCTGAGGAATCATTATTAAAATAGCGGAAGTTAAGCCTAGCATCATAACAATAATTGCGATAAGATATTTTTTTTCTTCGTAGCGATTCTTTATGATGTCGTAGATAAATAATATCAGTAATAAAACTGATATCCCCAGAGAATGAACGTTTGTCCAGGCTAGTAAAAATATTAAAATCGCATAAAATACTGGTTTTTTAAAACGATTTTGATACAGAGTCGCAATTAAAAAAAGGATGAAGGCCGTTAGGCTATAGTTTCTAGCAACGATAGAATATTCAAATAGAAAATAGTATGTAAAGGGAAGCAAAATTTTAACACTTTTTGGTAGTGGTGAAAAAAATAAAAAAATAAATACTGCTAGAATCGCAATTATGTAATGAATTATTAACTCCGAAACATAAGGCAAACCTAGTTTAGCGAAAGGATATAAAATTAAATGCCAGAGCGGAGGTGTCCCCTCATAAGGCATTTGTTTAATAATATTTAGAAAATTTAAATCACGTACTATTAACCAACTTTGAGCTTCATCTCTCCAGGGCAAATGGTTCATTAGTCCCCATAAAGTTATGACAATAAAAATTCCAAAGACTAACCATAAAATTTTGTCTTTAAAATTACTTTTTTCTAGCATAGAGTTTATTTTTTTTCTTGATATTCTGTATCAGTATTAATTGACCATAAAAAATTTTTATCTTTTTTATTTTGGATAATTAGATTAGCCGCTTCAAAACCGCAGGCAATAGAGTGATCCATATTATTATATTTATGTTGACCATTGCGTCCAGTTGGAAAAAGATTAGTAAATTTATCTAAATACTCTTTTATTTTTGGGAATTCTGCATATGAACCAAAATAGGCAGGGTAACTTTTTTCTATTTTTTCTACTTTAGCGGTTATAAAATCATTATAGTTTGCTAGGCCCATTTTTTCTAATTCAATTTTTGCTTTTTCGATAATTAAAGCATCCGTTTGTTTCCAGATTGCGTCACTTTCGTTGCAACAATATTCTAAGCTCATCCAAGGAAGATTTTTATCGCCTAACATGAATTCACTAAAATTATTAAACAAACTTATCCTTACCATGTCAACGCCAGATTCATGAATATAAATCCAATGATCAGGGATAATATTGGCTCGTGTTAGAATTTTAGTTTCATTGTTAATACTTAATTTTTTGTATAAAATCGCTACTATAATAGAATTTCTATATGGCAAAGCTTCTGTGATAATGCTTATTTCTTTTGGTGATTGCGGGCTGAGCGATGTTACTAGTTCTTTTATAGGCATGGTTGATATTACATTCGATATTTCTTCTAATATTATTTTTTGACCATTAGTTTTTTCACCGCTTACTGATTTTATTAATCCATTTTCGTGCTTTAATTCTTTTAATTCAGTATTTAATTCTATTTTTACACCAGCTTGGAGCAAGCTATCAGCTAGAGTTTGGTAAAAATGACCGGCGCCATATTTGGGATAGGTAAATTTATCTATTAGACTAGTTTGTTGGTTGTTATTTTTTAAACCAAGAGCAGATTTAATAAAATTACTAATCATTTTAGTTAGAGAAAGGTCTTTTACTCTTTGTGCCCCCCATTCTTTGGGGATATTTTTGCATGGCACCCCCCAAACTTTTTCCGTATAATCTTTAAAGAAAAATTGATATAATTTTTTACCGAAACGATTTATGTAAAAATCTTCTAGATTAATTTCTGGTTGACGGGGAAACAATTTAATTTGTAGATACGATAAGCCGATAAACAGGCAGTTTATTGGTCCTAGCTTTAGTAAATTTTCCGCATTTAATTTCAAAGGATAATCGAAGAATTTCTGTTTGAAGAACATTCTCGTTAAACGATTTTTTGATAACATAACGCGATTATCTTTTTCTGGGTCAGGAGCATCCGGTCTATCGGATAATTGGTTATTCTTCTTCCATTTTAAATCTTCAGCGCTAGACTTGCCCTGTAAGGGCAAAATATTTTCCCAAAATTCATTAATCTCATCGTTTTTAGTAAAAAAACGATGAGGACCGAGATCAAATAAAAATCCCTGATGGCTTAAGGTCCTAGCGAGGCCACCTACTTGGGAATTTTTTTCCCAAATAATAATTTCAGTATCTTTTTGTTGAGACAACTTATGGGCAGCCGACAATCCGGCTGGCCCCGCTCCGATTATAAGAATTTTTTGTTTTTTTGGAATTTGCATAAAGACCGAATAAGTAGAAGTTAAATATTTTATTTTATGGTCATAAAGATATTATATATTAAAGCTATATATAATAATATAAGCACATTTTGAAGGATAAAATTTGGCTATTTTCCGTGTCTTTTAACCCCCTTGACATAATTTTTAAAAAAGCTATAATTGTTATCAGTTTTAACAGGGCTGTAAATGCCTAGAACAATATGCAAAAAATGTTTAGAAACCAGTATGAACAGCGATTCTAATTGATCAGCTATTTTGCGATTACTTAGAACCGCTCATAAGCGGTTTTTTTGCGCCCTGTGTCCATTAACAAC
>CAIOGK010000127.1 GCA_903857815.1 Candidatus Falkowiibacteriota bacterium | reverse complement strand
TTTATATTCTCTGGCCAATTCATTTTTAATTTATTATCTGTATCTATTTTTAAGCTTCGTAGAATCGGATAACTAAAACTAGTAACCGGTAAAATAGAATCAGCGCCTGAAATTTCCAACAAGCTCATACCTTTTTTTAATTTATCGCTAGTAACAAAAGGGGCTGTTGGATATAAACAACACAAATAATCATATTCTTGTCCTCTTTTTTTATATTCTAGCAATACTTCTTCGATCACGTCTACGGTACCAGAATAATCATCAGAATTTTTTTCGGAACGTAAAAATGGGACCTTGGCTCCGTATTTAATAGCCACATCAGCTATTTCCTGACTATCTGTTGAAACCATAACTTCATCGAATATTTTGCTTTTTAAAGCCGCTTCAATAGAATAAGCAATAATTGGCTTATCTAAAAAGAGGCGGATATTTTTTTTAGGGATACGTTTGCTCCCCCCCCTGGCGGTTATGATTGCGATGTTCGACATTTTATTATAAATTAAAAAACTCCGATACCTTTTGAATAACAAATTCTTGTTCTTCTTTTTTTAAAGATGGATATATTGGTAAACTCAAGCACTCTTCATAATATTTTTCTGCTTCCGGCATACTATCTTTTTTAAAACCAAGCGCCTTATAATAAGGCATGACATTTAAAGGTATATAATGTACTTGGACAAAAATATTTTTCTCTCGCAAAAAGTTATAAAGTTCTTTACGTTTTTTAGTTCTAATAATATATAAATGATAGGCATGTCCGATTCCTTTCTCTAATAATTCATTATTACTTCCAGAAACAACTTCCATTTCTTTAATGTTTTTAAAGGCTTGATCATATAAATTAGCTATTTCACGTCGCATTTTAATTTCTTTATCTGCTTTGTCTAATTGCGAAACCCCCAAAGCACAAAGTATATCAGGCAAACGATAATTATAACCGAGCTCTTGCATTTCATAATACCAATTACCATGATTTTCAATCAACTCATTTTGATCTTTCGTTATCCCATGTGTTCTTAATAATAATAACTTCTTATATAGAGCCTCACTATTAGTTGTAATCATCCCGCCCTCTCCGGTTGTAATATGTTTTACAGGATGAAAAGAAAATACTGTTAAATCAGAAAATTTGCCATTACCACAAAGTTGTTTTTCTCTCTTACTATCAGTAAAATATCCGCCAGGAGCATGACAAGCATCTTCTAAAATCCATAAACCAAATTCATCGGCAATTTTTCTCAGTTCTTCTAAGTTTACTGGGTATCCCGCCATATCCACTGGGATAATTCCTTGATAAGTTCCTTTCGGACTTAACTTTAATAATTTATTTAAAGCCTCGGTATTAATAGTTGCGGTAAAGGCATTAATATCCGAAAAAACTACTTCACCACCACAATAACGAACACAGTTAGCAGAGGCAACAAAAGTTATTGGGGTAGTAATTACTTTACTTTTACTATTTATATCCAAGGCTAAAGCGCTTAAATGTAAAGCAGCTGTTCCATTAGAAACTGCGACTGCATATTTTGCTCCAACATACTGAGCAAACTTTTTTTCAAATTTAGCAACTAAGGGTCCCTGAGTTAAATAATCACTTTTCAAAACAGAAACAACTGATTTTATATCATCATCGCTAATAAATTGCTTTCCATAAGGAATGGAAAAAACTTTACTATTATTTAACTTGTTCAAAATTCTCATCAACATATTCTTTAATTAATTTTCTCATACTTTCAACTGTTTCCCATCTATCATTTGTTCCGGAATTATATTGAAATCCTTTTTCAACTTCCTGTGCTTTAAAATGCTCTAAATATTTTTCCTTTTTAATATTAGACGGTAAAATCGCATAATATTTATCAAAAACAATCGTATTATAAGAATCGCTTGCCGTAATCATTTCTTCGTGAATTTTTTCGCCCGGCCTTATTCCCACTTCTATTAATTTTGCTTCAGGGGCAATAGCTCTTGCTAAAGTTTCAATTTTATAAGAAGAAATTTTTGGAACAAAGATTTCTCCGCCCAATGCATTCTCAATCGCCCACAAAACCATATCAACACCATCCTTTAACGAAATATTAAACCGAGTCATTTCTAAACTAGTAATCGGAAGCTCATTTCCCTCTTTGGACTTTTTAATAAAAAACGGTATAACAGAACCACGAGAACCCAACACATTTCCATAACGAACAACCGAAAAACGTAAATCACGTTTTCCTTTAATATTATTAGCAGCAATAAAAAGTTTATCAGATACTAATTTAGTAGCTCCATATAAGTTTATTGGGGCCGCCGCTTTATCGGTTGATAAAGCAATAACTATTTTAACATCAGTTGCTAAAGCAGCATCAACTACATTTTGTGCGCCACCAATATTAGTTTTAATTACTTCGTCAGGATTATATTCAGCTATAGGGACATGTTTTAAGGCAGCGGTATGGATAATAACATCAACCCCCTCACAAGCCCTTTTTAATCGAGCTAAATCTCTAACGTCGCCAATAAAAAATCTTACTTGAGGAAATTTATTTTCTGGATAATTCTGAGCCATCTCATACTGCTTCAACTCATCACGCGAATAAATAACTAATCTTTTTACATCAGGATAACTATTCAATATTTTTTTAACAAACGTTTTTCCGAAAGAACCAGTCCCTCCCGTTATTAAAATTGATTTACCGTTCAACATATTATTATATTATTTTATATTTTAGGGATTAATTTATAAAAGTAAAACTATTTTTTAATGCTGATAAATTATTTTTTATATCAACCTTATTTCGTAAAAATAACATATTTTCTCTAAAAAATACTAATTTTTTCTTATAAACCTGATAATTTTCTATTAAATCGCATATTTTATCAGCATATTCGTCTAAATTGTTACAACAAAAACCAATTGGATTTTCTACTTGATTAAAATAATTATAACCGTCATTACTGAGATGGACAACCGGCTTTAAATAAGATAGCGATTCAAAAATTGAAGCACTGCATCCTAATTTATAACGTGAACTGTCGTAAAGATTGATAAACATATCTATATCAGATAAAGAGCTCTCCATTAAATTTCTTGTCAAAACTTTTCCTCGACTAACACAATAAATATTTGAGAACCCTTCAGTCCCCCTGCAATCCATACTAATGATTCTTATTTCATAAGATTTGGTTATTTTTCTCTCTTTAAGTTTTAATAATAATTCATGCATTTGGCTAGGGTCACCATAACCAAAAACTGCAAATTTTATAAACTGATTATCAGATACTAATTGGGGCTTGAAAAAAACAGTTGGCATAATAACTGTCTGAAAATTAAGGTAATCGGTATCTAAATATTTTTTAGCATTATTAACAACATGAGGCGATAAAGCAATATATTTATAGCTATCAGAATGTTGCCAGAGTAATATTTTTTTTACTCGAAAGATTTTTTTAAATATCAAAGAATATTCTAATAATAATTTATTAATCGGCCATAATATTTTTTTAAAAATAAACGGAACAATCCGATTGGGTTGTTTCACAATTTTTATGATATTGGCCTTAAAGTTATCAGTAACTGATTTGTATTTAATTATTGGTGAATAGGGTTCTTTATAATTGGCATTGGC
>CAIOGK010000126.1 GCA_903857815.1 Candidatus Falkowiibacteriota bacterium | reverse complement strand
AATTGTAAAATGGTTTTTAAAAAATAATGATAGTGTAAAAATTTTAACCAAGAAACCTTTAATCCCGTGTGCTCAGGAGTCTGCCGAAAACCCACGCGCTAGGAGTGCTAAACTCCGAGCGGCTATAAAAATTTGATAATTTTTAAGTTAAATATATCTTTTTAGAAGTCTTATGACCAAGATTGTGAATTGTTACAATTCGAATTTAAAGCCGAAAAAGAATAAACGAGCTGTTAATTTAAAGTTTTTTAATTTCTTCTTGTTTGCAATAGTCTTTTCTCTTGGCTTCGCTTATCTTATCGGAATCAGTGATTTAACTGTTAAAGGCTTCGTTCTGCAAGAACTTAAAAATGAATCCTCTAGTCTTGTTTCTGAAAAAAGAGATAACGAACAACAAATTGATTCTTTGCAATCATATTATGCGCTTAATGCTAGAGCTCAGAAGCTTGATATGGTTGTTATAAATGATATTGAATATTTATCAACTGGGAGCCATGTAGTTGCCAAGAAATAATCCAGTGTTAAAAAATTCGGTTAGCTTTTATGTGGCGAGATTCTAAAAACAAAGGCCGATCTCTCAAAGATGCGGTAAATAATAATCGTTTACGTCTTGTCGTGGCGGTTATTTTTTTATTAATGGGGTCTCTTTTATATAAACTTTATAGCGTGCAAATTGGCCAATTTGATTTGTATACGGCTATGGCTTCTTCTCAACATCAGGTTTACAGTAAGTTAAAACCGGAAAGAGGGAAGATATTTTTAAGTGAAAAAACTAATGGCGTTGAAAAACTTTATCCACTAGCGACTAATAAAGATTTCGCGGAAGTTTTTATTGTCCCTAAAGATATAGTTTATCCGGAGATTTTTGCGGAAAAACTTTTTAATTTTTTTGATAAACCAAAGTTAGAAACCAGTGAAAATGATAATCAAGCTACCGGGACTAAAGTAATAGTCTCTACGGCTACCAAGGAGGAAATAATTGCTAAATATTTAAAAAAACTTGATAAACCTGGCGACCCCTACGAACCATTAGTCAGTAAACTTTCAGGGGAGGACTTAATAAAATTATTTTCATATCTTTCAAGCGCCGATAATTCTTCAACTTCTTCCCCAGCCTTAGTTGCACCTGAGGATTTAGAATTAAAACTTGGTCGCTTAGTTTATAAAAATGATGTCGAAAAGGAATTTGAAGTTCCTGGTTTTGGTTTTGATTTACAGAAATATCGCTATTACCCGGAGAACGAGATTGCCGCTCATCTATTGGGGTTTGTTACTTATGTTGATGGTGAAGGCCAGGGCAAGTATGGTTTAGAAGAATTTTTTAACGAGGAACTTTTTGGTAAGTATGGTTCACTTAAATCAGAAAAGGGAGTTAAATCAAATATGATGATTGTTAATGATCGGGAATATATTAAACCAGAGGCGGGCAGTGATTTAATTTTAACTGTTGATCGCAACATTCAATTTGCCGTTTGTGATAAGCTTAAGCAATCAGTTAAAAAACATAGTGCTTCTGGTGGCTCAGTAATCGTTATGGAAGTAAAAACAGGCGCAATTATTGCGATGTGCTCTGAGCCGGCATTTAATCCTAACGATTTTAAAGATGTTAGAGATATTGCTTATTATAATAATCCTGCCGCTTATTATCAGTATGAACCTGGTTCAGTTTTTAAAACAATAACGATGGCGATTGCGATTGATCAAGGGAAGGTTTCCCCGACTACTACATATAAAGATGAGGGGCAGATTATGATTAATGGTTGGCCGAAACCGATTAAAAATTCCGATTTTTCTACATTTGGTCCTCATGGGGTAGTTGATATGACGGTAGTTTTAGATAACTCACTAAATACCGGTGCTATTTTTGCTATGAATCAAGTTGGGCCTAAAGTATTTGCGGAGTATGTTAAAAAATTTGGTTTTGGTGAAAGAACGGGGATTGAACTAGGTTCAGAAAGTGCTGGTAATATTGATAATTTGTTAAAAAATAAAGTAAGAGAAATTGATGCGGCAACCGCCTCATTCGGACAGGGTATTGCCGCAACGCCTTTGCAGATGATTATGCCTTATCAAGCGATTGCTAATAAAGGCATGATGATGAAGCCTTATATTATTCAGGGAATTATTCGTCCTAATGGTAAGACTGATGTTATTTCTCCTAAACAATCGGGGCGAGTAATCTCCGAAAAGACTGCGTCGACTATTTCGGGGATGTTAGTTAATGTAGTTGAAAAGGGGCATTCTAAGGGAGCGGCTATTTCGGGATATTATTTAGGTGGTAAAACGGGAACCGCTCAGGTTGCGACCCTGGGAGGATATAGTACCAGTGATTACATCCATACATTTATTGGGATTGCGCCAATTGAAGAGCCGGCCTTTGTGATGTTAACTAAGATTGACAGTCCTAAGGATGTACAATATGCTGAAGGATCGGCTGTTCCTTTGTGGAAAGATATTGCTGAGTTTATTTTAAATTATTACGCTGTGCCGAAAACAAGGAAATAAGATTAGTCTTAAGTACAATTTAAGTAGGCTATGAAGAAGATATTACAGATAAAACTGAAAATTGCCGCCAAACTTATTCTGCGCAAGTATAAGCCAGTTGTTGTTGGAATTACTGGTTCTATTGGTAAAAGTAGCACCAAAGATGCTATTTATCATGTTTTAAAAAAGAAATTTAAAGTACGAACAAGTTTTAAAAATTATAATAATGAAATTGGACTTCCTTTAACGATTATTGGCTTGGAGTCTCCGGAAAAAAATATTTTTGGTTGGTTTAAAGTTTTTGCTAAAACACTTAATCTTTTATTAATTAAGGATATAAACTATCCTGAAGTTTTAGTTTTAGAAATGGGGGTTGATAGACCTGGTGATATGGAGTATTTAACTTCAATTGTAAAAGTCGATATTGCGATTGTTACTTCTGTGAGTTATTCTCATTTAGAATATTTTGGTAATTTACAAAATATTAAGAAAGAGAAGCAAGTTTTAGTTGAAAAGCTTGATGGCCAGGGCTTGGCAGTTTTAAATTATGATAGTGAGCCGGTTAAAGAAATGGCCGAAGTGAGTAAGGCGAGAATTTTAAGTTATGGCTTAAAAGAAGGAAGTGATTTAAGGGCTCAAGATATTGTTTATAATTTTACTCGTGGTTTGTATGAACTTTCTGGTATTAATTTTAAGTTAAATAATAAAGGCTCTATTGTCCCGGTTTTTATGGATAATATAATGTCGGAGCCGGCTTTATATTCTGCTTTAGCGGCAGCAGCCGTTGGCTTATATTTTCAGATGAATTTAGTTGAGATTGCTTCTGCTCTAAGTGATTTTAGTTTACCAGCTGGGCGGATGAACCTCTTGCCGGGAATAAAACATTCCTTCATAATAGATGATACCTATAATTCTTCACCAGAAGCGGCTGTTTCGGCGGTAAAACTTTTAGGAAGCATTGGTATTGATAAGGCGGCTCATAAATATGCGGTGATGGGCGATATGTTAGAAATCGGTTTTTATACTGAGGAAGGGCACTTGTTAGTTGGCAAAAAAATTAGTGAAGCTAAAATAGATTATTTGATTGCTGTTGGTGAACGAGCGCGTGATTTTATTAGAGGAGCAAAGGACGATGGACTTCATGATGAGCATATTTTTTATTTTGATAAACCAGAAGAAGCCGGACGTTTTTTGCAAAATAGAATTAAAGAGGGTGATGTAATTTTAGTTAAAGGTTCACAGGGGGCGAGAATGGAAAAAATAGTTAAGGAATTAATGGCCGAACCGGAAAAAGCGGAAGAACTTTTAGTAAGACAGGATAAAAAATGGATATACTAAATAATAGTTATGAAAATAATAATTCTTGGCGGACAGGGCAATCTTGGTTCTCAGTTAGTTAAAGTTCTGGGGCAAGATCATGAAGTATTTTCTTTTGATCGTGATGATTTTAATGCGCTTGATAAAGGGGCGCTTTTTTCGGTAGTTGAAGAAATAAGACCGGAAATCTTAGTTAATTGCGTTGCTTATAATGCGGTTGATAAATGTGAAGACAAAGAAAGTTATGCTGATGCGCTTGCTCTTAATCGGGATTTGCCGGCGAATTTAGCAGAGTTGGCCTTAAAATTGGATTTTGTTTTGGTTCATTATTCTACCGATTACGTTTTTAGCGGTTTAGAAACTAAACGTGAATTTTCTGAAGACGATACCCCTAATCCAGTAAATAAATACGGTGAAAGTAAATTTTTAGGAGAAAGGGAAATCGGACGTCAGGCGGGAAGAGGTTTAAAATATTATTTAATTAGGACGTCAAAGCTATTTGGACCCAAAGGAGATAGTCCTCAGGCTAAGCCCAGTTTTTTTGACATTATGCTTTCTTTGGCGCAAGATAAAAAAGAGCTAACCGTAGTTAATGAGGAATTAAGTTGCTTTACTTATACTCTTGATTTAGCGGTCTCCAGTGCCCGTTTAATGACTTCTAGAGCCCCTTTCGGCATATATCATTTAGTAAATGAGGGGGCGGTTACTTGGTATGACGGGGTGCTAGAGCTTTTTAAACAGACCAAGCTCAACGTTATTATTAGACCGATAAGAAGTGAAAATTTATATAGAGCTGCTAGGCGTCCTAAATTTTCTGTTCTCCAAAATAATAAAGTAAAAAAAATGCGCTCTTATCAAGACGCACTAAAAGATTATTTAAATAATAAATAATATGAGAGGAATAATTTTATCTGGTGGTAGCGGAACAAGATTAAGACCGCTAACTAAAATTACAAGCAAACAATTATTGCCAATATATAATCGGCCGATGATTTATTATCCGCTTAATACTCTTATTAAAGCGGGGATTAAAGAGATTTTAATTATTGTTTCCCCAGAAAGAGCCGGTGATTATTTAAATTTACTCGGTTCCGGAAAAGAATTCGGGGTAAAGTTTACTTATGAAATTCAAGATAAGCCTGAAGGTTTAGCGCAGGCTTTTATAATTGGAGAAAACTTTATTGATAATGAGGATGTCGCGATGATTCTCGGAGATAATATTTTTGAGGATGATTTTTCTGAGGCGATTAAAAATTTTAAGGGTGGAGCAAAAATATTTGCAAAACATGTCCCTGATCCGGAGAGATTTGGGGTTGTGAAATTTGGAGCTGATATGAAGGCGGAAAAGATAGTTGAAAAGCCGCAAGAATATTTAAGTAATTATGCGGTTACTGGTCTCTATGTTTATGATAAACGAATAATTGAAGTTGCTAAAAATACTAAACCCAGTGCTCGGGGGGAACTGGAAATAACCGATGTTAATAATTGGTATTTAGAAAAAGGCGAACTTGATGTGGCCATGGTTTCTGGGGAATGGTTAGATGCGGGAACTTTTGATAGTTTATTAAAAGCTCAAAATTTTGCCAAAGAAAAACTAGACGGAAAAATGTTGATATAAAAAAAGCAGGGCCAGAAAGGGGGCCCTGCAAATTGAAAATTTCGTTAAAACGTTAAAAAGTAGCCGGTTCCAGTGTGTATTTTAAATTACCCCTGGTAATTTTTTGATGTTCAACGATAGTATCGTCGAACGAAAACTCGAAGTAAAAAGATGCTTCTCCTTGTTTTGGCCAATCAACTTTTCGAACCCCAGTTTTTGTATAACCGGAAGAATTTAAGAAATCTTGGATTTCTCTTTGCGTTTCTTCGGGGCAAACTAAACATTTTAGATCAAGATGCTGTTTAAGTTTGCCGGAAACTTCAGCCACCGATTTTTCAGCCTCGGCGTCTAATACTACTTTTTTTACGTTACCGTTAATTTGGTTCATTGTGCGATTTTTTTATGAGGCTTATGCCTCGGTTTATACTTAAAATGTAAAATAACTATAAAATAATTATAAACTTTTTTTAAATTTTTGTCAAGTATGAAATTAATCGTTGGTTTTGTAACTTATAACGATTTTAGCGCTAAATATTTAGATGTTTTTTTACCTAATCTAAGAGCTTCTTTAGAGTTTCTAACAGCTGTGGATAAACAAATTTTAGTTGTTGATAATAGTAGTTTAGATAATAATATCAACCGTTTGGCCATGGAACACTTTACGCGTGATAATCCGGCGGAAATTATTTACTTTCCCTCGAAAGAAAATATTGGTTTTGGCCCGGCTTTTAATATTTTGATTAATAAAGCTAAGGAATTGGGGGCAGAGTATTTTTTAATTATTAATCCCGATGTTTTATTAGAAATAGATACAATAGAAAAGTTGATAACAAAACTCGATTCAAATAAAAATTTGGCTTCTGTTAGCCCAAAAATATTACGTTGGGATTTTGTTAATAAATTAAAGACGAAACAAATCGATTCCTGTGGAATTATTTTAAGGACCGGTTTAAGATTTAATGATTTAGGCCAAGGAGAAATTGATAGTGGCCAATATGATCAAGCGAATATTTTAGGGCCATCAGGTGCGGCTGGCATGTTTCGATTGCGCGCCTTGGAGCAAATAAAGGATGAAAATGGTTATTTTGATGCTCGGTTTTTTATGTATAAAGAAGATTGTGATTTAGCCTATCGATTGAATAAGTCTGGCTTGATATCCGCCTTAGTCCCAGATGCGCTCGCGTATCATGATAGGACGGTCGCTTTCTATGGCAAGGGTATAGGGGCGTTTATGAAGAATAGGCGCCAAGTTAGCCAACAAGCGAGAGCCTGGTCTTTTAAGAACCAACACCTACTTTTTGTCAAATACTTTAAAAATGAGAATTCTGCAAGTCGGGTTGTTATTGTTACTCGTATTTTATTACTAGGTATTTTTTCGCTTATATTAGAGCAATTTAATTTAAAGCAGTATTCTTCAATTTTTAAATTTAAAAAGGCTTGACTAATATAAAATAATGTGATAATTTAATTACAGTCTGAATAGACGATGTTTAAATAATAAATCGAAAGCTTTATTTTTTTATATGGAAAATTTACTAGAAAAAATAATTAAAGAGGCCAAAAGTGAAGAACTAGGACGTTTAGACGCTCTTAATATTGTTAATTCTCTTTTTTCAGAATTATTAGAAAGAGAGCGCGACGTTTTAACTCGACGTTTTGGTTTAAAGGGTGATAAGAATGAAACCCTGGAGAAAATTGGTAGCCTACATAAGCTTACTCGTGAAAGAGTTAGACAGATTGAGGCTGCTAGTATTAGAAAAATAAAGAAGTTAGAAAGTTTAGAAAGTTGTGTTTCTTCTTTGAAGCAAGCAGTTTGTAAAATTTTAGAAGAACACGGCGGTTTAATCAGACGTGATTATCTACTTGATATTTTAACGGTAATTTCTTTGGAATTAAATACAGAAAAATCTGGAATAGCGGATGATGAAAAAACCCGCCAATCTTATAAAAATCATTTTAATTTTTTGATTTCCAAGTTAATGTCTGATGATTTAGAGTTGGTAAGTAATAATGATAAGTTTGCTTCTTCTTTTAAATTAAAAAATACCGAAATCCCTCATTTAGAGGAAATGGCTGATGATGTTCTTAAAAAAGTTGAAGGTTTAAATAAAACACAAACTACTGAAGAATTACTAGATATCTTAAAAAAATTAGATTCTTATGTTAAAAATCAAGATACTTTTAGCAAAACCGAAGGCCTTGATATTGAATCTGTTTTCAAGAGCTTAACTTTCCCGGATAAGGGCGAATTAATAAATGGCAATAAAGTTTTATATTCTTTAATGCAATCTATTAAAAATTTAGAACAAAATAAATATGGTGACTGGGGAATCGCTGATTGGCAAGAAATTAAGCCAAAAACTGTAAATGATAAGATTTATTTAATTTTGAAACATGAAGGTAAGCCTCTTCATTTTACTGATATTGCCGGCAAAATAAATGATATTAAATTCGATAAGAAAAAAGCTAATGCGGCGACTGTTCATAATGAACTTATTCTTGATGATCGTTATGTTTTAATCAGCCGTGGAACCTATGGACTTAAAGAATGGCAGAGATAAATTTTTGTTACTATAACATAAAATTAAAGAAACCCAGTATTGCTTATCGGGTTTCTTTTTTTTATGAAAATATGATAAAATCTTAAGGTAGCAATACGCTCAAGATATGAATATAGTTATCAATACTTCGGGGATAGATAAATTCTTAGCTTTGCCGCCGGAACTAATGTTCTGGTCTTTTATCTTTAATTTTGGTTGGATAATAATCGGAATATTCTTTATTTATGGTGTTATCCAGGTATACCTTTTTTGGATTCAAAATAAGTGGGCCGATACTCATAAAAATGTTTTGTTAGCGATTGATATTCCTAAAGGTAATGAGCAATCGCCTAAAGCCGTAGAAAACATGTTTACCTATTTAGCTGGCGCTCATGGCTCAATTAATTTTTTTGAAAAATGGTTTGAGGGTAAGTTCCAGAAGTCTTTTAGTTACGAAGTTGTAAGTCTTGAGGGATATACTCAATTTTTAATTAGAACTCCCGCTGAGTTTAGAAATTTAATTGAGTCTTCAGTTTATTCTCAGTATCCTGATGCCGAAATTTCTGAAGTTGATGATTATACTGAAGCCGTGCCTCAAAGATATCCGGATGAAGAATACGATATTTGGGGGACGGAGTTTATGCAAGCCTCTTCCTGGGTTTATCCTATTAAAAGTTATAAAGAATTTGAGCATCAGATGGGGCCAAGTGAAACTCAGTTTAAAGACCCAATGGCCGCCTTGATGGATTTATGCGGCTCTTTACGTCAAGGAGAACAACTTTGGTTTCAGGTAATCGTTATTCCTATGGGGTTTGATTGGATAAAAGATTCTGAGGCTGAGATAAATAAAATATTAGGCAGAAAGGCAAAGGTAAAAAAAGGTTTAGGGATGCAAGGACTCGAAGCGTTAGGTGAGGCGAGTGAAGCGATTTATAGTATTTGGGGGGATGTAGAATCAAAGGAAAAGGAAGAAAGAGCAAAGACAATGATGGATCTTAATCCTCTAGAAAAAAGAAGAATTGAAGGTGTTCATGAAAAATTATCTAAATTATCATTTGAAGCAAAAATCAGAGTTGTTTATGTTGCTAAAAAAGATGTGATGAATAAAGCGAAGGTCGCTAATGGCATCGTCGGTTATATGAAGCAGTTCGCTGCTTTGGATTTAAATAATTTAAAACCGGACGTTAAAACAACTATGACTAAAACTGTCTATTTTGCTCAAGCCCCACGCCTGTTAGTAAAAAAGAATAATATTTTTAACGCCTATATTCTTCGTTCCGATGGTCGCGGTATAAATCCTGGTACTTTTAATATCGAGGAATTAGCGACTATCTGGCATTTTCCGGTTGAGGCTAATGTTAAGGCCTCAATGGTACAAAAGGCTCCAGGTAGAAAGGCGGACGCGCCTTCATCGCTACCTTTAGCTTCAGAACTAACCGCTCCTCCAGAAAGTTTTTTTAAGACTGGAATTTTTACCAGTAATTCCAATGTTAATAATCAGCAGCAAAAACAAGAGATTAATGAATCTTTAAATGATATAAATTCTAATCCTCCCGATAATTTACCTTTTGTTTAATTGTTATTTAATTATTAGTACTTGCCCCATATTATGAAAATAGGTATTGATGCCCGGTTTTACGGTCCGATTGGAAAGGGCTTAGGCCGTTATACTCAAGAAGTTGTCGATAATATAATAAAAATAAATAATGCGGCTGATGGCGAGGTTTTTGATTTTGTAATATTTTTAAGTCCCAATAATTTTGATGAGTTAATAGTTAGTGACCAGCATGTAAAAAAAGTAATGCTAGATGTTCGTTGGTATTCTTGGCGCGAACAAATTATGATGCCGTTTTATATTTGGCGCGAAAGATTAGACTTAATACATTTCCCCCATTTTAATGTTCCTATTTTTACGCCAGTAAAATTTGTTCTCACTTTGCATGATTTAATTTTAACTCATTTTCCGACTGTCCGAGCAACAACTAAAAATATTTTAATATATCGTTTAAAGAATATTGCCTATCTTTTAGTAACCAAAATTGCTGTTAGGCGTTCAGAAAAGATTATTACAGTTTCTGAGTTTACGAAAAAAGATATTATTCATAACTTTAAAATTGAGGCTGATAAAATAGTAGTTACTTATGAAGGAGTCGCGAACTTGGCTCACGGGAGAGACTCGTTGTTCGTCGCTAAATTAAATAGTAAAGAGATGCTTGAAAAA
Source organism: Candidatus Falkowiibacteriota bacterium (assembly GCA_903857815.1). Lineage (GTDB taxonomy): Bacteria > Patescibacteriota > Patescibacteriia > Patescibacteriales > UBA12465 > UBA12465. The sequence goes on along the minus strand of CAIOGK010000126.1, from coordinate 652 downwards.
TATCATATTGGTGAAAATTTTTTGCTTTATGTCGGGAATGCTTATCCGCATAAAAATTTAGAGACGCTAGTAAAAGTTTTTAATCGCTTGCATGTTGCTCGGCCGGAATTGAAGTTAGTTTTGGTTGGTAAAGAAGATTATTTTTATGATCGTATTCATAATTACGCGAGTTCTTTAAATCTGTGGCAGAAAGAAAATATGAATAGTCCGATTGTTTTTGCTGGATATGTCCCCGATTCGCAATTGGAAATTATGTATCAAGAAGCTAAAGTTTATGTTTTCCCCTCTTTGTATGAAGGTTTTGGCCTTCCTCCTTTAGAGGCGATGGCTAAAGGTTGTCCAGTTGTCAGTTCTGATCGATCTAGTTTACCGGAAATTTTAGGAAATGCTGCAGTTTATTTTAACCCTGAAGATGAAAATGATATATTCGTCAAGATAACTAATGTGCTTGATGATAATAATTTTAGGGACGCTTTAAAAATAAAAGGCTTAGAACAGGCTAAAAAATATAATTGGTGGGAATGCGCTAATGAAACTTTAAATGTTTATAAAAAAGTTTTGGTAAGTATTAAATAAAAAATGATTAATAGCAATCAAAAAATTAGTAGGGAAGAATTAGAAAGAGAGAGATACTCTAGTTTTGTGGTTGATT
>CAIOGK010000125.1 GCA_903857815.1 Candidatus Falkowiibacteriota bacterium | reverse complement strand
TTTAAATTTTTTAGTTTTTAGATGATTAATAATTGATTCTATTCCTCTATGTCCAGCACTTCCAGAATCAGTCGCTATTTTTGATTCACCAAAATTGATATCAATATCATCTTGAATAACAGTTAAAGCCTCATTTAAATCTTCATCCTTCTTTTTAAATAGACCTAGGTTTTTAGGAATCAATCCATAGTAATTTAATATTTTTTGAACGCTTTGGCCTGATTCATTCATGAATGTTTGAGGTTTTACATATAAAATGTCGCCCTCTTCATGAATTAAAGCGTTGAATTTTTTATTAATTTTCCAATTTGCCTCTTTGATTAAATTATCTACAAAAATCCAGCCCGCATTATGACGAGTGTTTTTATATTGTTCTCCTGGGTTTCCCAAAGCAACAATGATTTTCATATTATTCGTTATAAGTAGTATGTGATTTACGATGTTTAGTTACAGTTATACTAACCGGAGTTCCGATTAAGCCACATTTTTCTCGAAGACGATTTTCTACAAATCTAACATAAGAAAAATGTAAATCATCATTCGGTCCTATTCTTAAAATAAAACTAGGCGGATTACTTTTTACTTGGCGAAATTCATAAATTCTAGGTGCTTTTGTTCCGCTTCCTTTGGCTGGTTTATGAATTTTTACTACATGTTTGAGAAATTTATCTGTTTGAGAATCACTAAGTTGTAATCGGCGCTGTTTATTAATATCTAGAATTAAATCTAAAATTTTATTTACCTTTTCTCCAGTTTTAGCAGAAATGAATTGAATTGGAACCCAGGTAGCAAATGGCATTTTATCATAAATAATTTCTGTCCATTTTTTGGTATTTCGTTCCTCGACTTGGTCCCATTTATTAGCAATAAAAATAAGACTTTTTTTCCTATCAACAATTTCTTGAATTATTTTAGCATCTTGATGAGTTAATGGCTCGCTAATATCAAAGACTAAAAGAGCAATCTCTGCTTTATCAAGAGATTTTAAAGATTTAAGAATCCCCGGTTTTTCAAAACCCTTGGACTTTGTTCCCTGTTTAGAAATTCCAGCAGTATCTACTAGTCTAATGGTCTGTTCTTTATAAGTTAATTCAGTATTTTGTGGCTCCCTGGTTGTATGAGCAATCGGACTAACAATAACCCTTTCATATCCTAAAATAGAATTTAAGAGCGATGATTTTCCAACATTAGGTTTTCCGATAATACAAACATTTATTAAATTTTCCGAATCTACATCTAGCGCTTTTTTAAATTCTCTTTTTTCGTCTATGGTATCTATTATTTTATCTAATAAATCTCCAGTACCCATGCCGCTGGCCGCAGAAATTGGGAATGGCTCCCCAAGACCAAGCTTATTAAATTGAGCGGTTTCTGAAGCATTTTTAAAATTATCAACTTTATTACCAACTAATAATATTTTACTTTTATATTTACCTAATTTATTTATTGCTTTGGCGAGTTCTTGATCTTCTGGTAAAATACCAACTTTAGTATCAACTAAAAATAAAATTAAGTTAGCTTTATCAAGATAACTTTTAGCTTGTTTTTGGGTTTGAGCATCAATACCCTTATCTTCTATTTTTGTAGAAGTTAAGTAGTGCCAATCTATTAGGCCGGCGGTATCAACTAATTCAAAGGCACTGTTAGACCACTCCACTATTCCAAGATTACTATCACGAGTTGTTCCAGCAATCGGTGAAACTAATGCTTGGTTTTTTTCAACAAAACAATTAAACAAAGTTGATTTACCAACGTTTGTGCGTCCGCAAATAGCTACGAGCGGAAGTTGAGTTTTATTCTCTTCCATATTAGTCAGCGTTATTAGCATCAGTCCCTAGAATTAAAAAGAAATCAGATGAACTTGATACATTCTGATAATCTTTGAGCCATTGTGGGAATTCAAAGCTCTGCTTAGCATTAATTGATTTTTTAATCGCATTTAAACTTTCATTTTTTTTACCGTAAGTAAGGTCAAACACTAAAGTTTCTGTATAATCTCGTTCAGGCGCATTGCCGGTTTCATCAATTGTAAAACCGAGACCTTTTAATTTATAAGCCGTTGCGCCGGCTAGCCCACTTATCCAAGTTCCGTTTTTTACACTAATACTCGATTTTTCCGTAATCGGTTGGACAACTTCTATTGGTTGGATTACTCCATTATTAAAAATATCTCTAATAAAATTTTTAATTTGAGAAAAATTTCCTGAAATAGGAACTAGAATATAAGCGCCTTCGCTGCTAATAGTAGAAACTAATAATCCATCCGGGCCATCACTTAGTCCTTTGTTTATTATTTCTTCTTTTTTAACATCTTTAAATAAATTCCAGACTTTTAACATTTCCCATACTTCTAGATTAGTAGAAATATTTTTATTAAATTCATTAATTAACTTTCCTATAGTTACGGGATTAAGCAAGGTTTGTCTAGAGAGCAGTTTTTCTTTCACGGCCGCTAAAACAAGTTGTTGTCTCTTGGCTCTTGCAAAATCCGACCCCTCATTGCCGGCCGCATGACGGCTGCGAGAATATTTTAAAGCCAATGAGCCGTTCATAGTTTGTAGTCCAGTATCAATATGAAGATGTTCATATCTAGCATAGTAATTTGGGTTATCTTCTTGACCAAGAATAGGATATGCATAATCATCTAAAGTATTTTCCACATTTACTTCTACTCCGCCTAATTCATCAATAACGTTCATGAAGCCATCAAAATCGGCCCTTACATAGTAGTCTATATTTATATCCAGCAGTTTGCTAAGAGAATCTATGGTTACTTGACCGCCGCTACCAGGGACCGCCGCTTCAGCAAAAGCATTAATATTATTAATTTTTCTCCAACCAGCTTCCGCTAATGGAACTTGCATATCTCTAGGAATTGAAATTAAAGAGACTTGTTTGGTTGACGGTTTTAAACTAGCTAGCATTATTGTGTCGGCTAAATAAGCGCCATCATGACCCTCTCCTCCCATACCAATAAGCAAAATGTTTATTCTATCATTTTCCTCACCCTTTAATTGTTTATCAGTACTGGGAACTAAATGTTTTAGTTTACCAAAAATTCCAGTATTCGAAAGCCAGTCAGAGGCACTTTGGCTCGACATAATTACTCTACCGGAAAAAATTAATCCAATAACCACCACTGCAATTATATAAGTAGTAATTTTTCTTTTTCCTTTACCAGCAGAAATATCTAAAAGTTCTTCCTGGCCATTTTCTATGGCTTCTTTTTTTTCTTCTTCTTCCATTTTTTTCTTAAAATCTATCATAATTAAATTTTTGTTTTTGTCGGGCTACCCGGAATTGAACCGGGCTCACACGCACCCGAAGCGTGTATAATACCGTTATACCATAGCCCGATCATATGTGGACTTGAGGGGACTCGAACCCCTTACCTCTGCAATGCGAATGCAGCGCTCTACCAGATGAGCTACAAGCCCGTTTTTGTTGGGAGAAATCTGGTCGGGCTGCCCGGAATCGAACCGGGGCTACATGCACCCCATGCACGCGTACTGCCTCTATACTACAGCCCGCAAACATAAAAATAAGGCTTGGCTAGAACCCGCTTCCATCTTAACACAAAACGGGGATATTTCAAGGTTAATTTTTGTAGTAGTTTTATTACTTAGATAAGATAAAATTTGACAACTTATTTTTAAGAGTTAATATATAAAGAATACTTCTGAATTTTCCATTACGCACACAGAAGTTTTGCAAGGAAAGTATATTCGTTGGAGTCGGCATGATTACGAGCAAATGTTTTGTGCAATATTGGTCAGTCTAAACACTGAATAGTTGAGCCGACGGTCCAAAATCAGTCGCGTCTGATTAAGACGTATTTATTTTTCCTTGCTTTTGTTCTTTTTTAAAAATTTGGTCCGTTCGTTAAGTGGTTAAGACGTCTGGTTTTCATCCAGGAAGCTCGGGTTCGATTCCCGACCGGACCACTCGCCTCAATTTTATAATATTGAGGCTTTTTATTTGTAATTGCTTTTGCGTTAGTTTTACATTAGAATATTAGTATAATGATAAATTTATGGAGAAAAAAATAGAGACAAAAAAAATAATTTTTTCCGGTATTCAACCAAGTGGCAATCTAAATATTGGTAATTATATCGGCGCTATTTCCCAATGGGTAAATATGCAGGAAAAATATAATTGTATTTTTTCGGTAGTTGATTATCACGCAATTACTGTTAAACAAAACCCCGAAGAACTACGTCGTCATATTTTAGAGATTACTAAAATATATTTAGCGGCCGGAATAGATCCAGAGAAATCAATTATTTTTCAACAATCGGCTATTCCTGCTCATACGGAATTAGCTTGGGTTTTAAACTGTTATGGTGCGCGTATTGCTGATTTAAATAAAATGACGCAGTTTAAAGATAAATCTGGCAAGAATCAAGAATCGGCTAGTGTCGGTTTATATGATTACCCAGTTTTAATGGCGGCCGATATTTTACTGTATAATACTGAAATTGTTCCAGTTGGCGAGGACCAAAAACAACACGTTGAACTAGCGCGTGATATTGCTAAGCGTTTTAATAATGAATATGGCGATATCTTTGTTATCCCTCAAGCAGTAATTAGAAAAGATGGAGCAAGAATTATGTCTTTGCTCGATGCTTCCAAGAAAATGAGTAAGAGCGATAGTAATCAAAATAATTGTATTGCTTTGCTTGATGATATAGAAGTAGCTCGAAAAAAAATCATGCGGGCAGTAACTGATTCTGGAACAGATATTGAGTATGACATGGAAAATAAGCCAGCGTTATCTAACTTGTTAACCATTTATGCAATTTTAGGGAATCGTGAAATTCCTCGTTTAGTAAAAGATTATCGAGGCAAAGGGTATGGTGATTTTAAAAAAGATTTAGCTGATGTGGTTGTTAAGTTTTTAACAAATTTTCAAGATAAGTATAACAAGATTTCTGATGCTGATGCCCAAAAAGTCTTGGAAGCTGGCAAAAAAAGAGCGGAGGCAATCGCTGCCAAAAAATTAACTGAAGTTCGCCAAGCTATCGGAATTGGTTAATATGAATAAACAAAATATTATTATTGAAAAGGATTGGCAGAATGCATATCGATGGCAATTTCAGGCCTATCCTTTTTTTACGTCTGTTTATGTTTCCGCCTCAACTAGAAAAATAGATAGTAAATATGGTGTAATTTGGAACGATACAATACATGATTTTAATGACGGTAATGTAATTATTTTTAAGCAAAGCGGGACAATGCTTAAAGTTGGGCAACGTATTATACGAGAAACTCTCGTTGGTGATACTGAATATTTACGCGATTTAATAAAATTGCAATACGAATTAGAACAAGCGATTGATGTCTGTCGTATTGCTCGAAAAAAAAATACAAAAATGCTCGGCAAGTGGTGGGACGTTACCGAGTTGGCCCTTTTTCATACTACCAATCTCTTATTTTGCTTTGATTATCCCTTCGATAATTTCTTAATGAAACTTAGTAAGAATCATCCTGATGATTTTCATTTTTTAATAAATAAAATTAATGATAATCAGCCATCTTTTATGACCGAGGCTGGTATTTATTTGTCTAATCTCAACCAAAATAATAAAAATTTTGATTTAGTCTTTACGAAGTTTATTAAAAAGTTTTCTTGGTTACAGAATACTTATTGCGGCCCTTCTCTTTTGACCGTTGCCTGGTTAAAAAAATATTTACATAATTTAAAAATTGAAATTACCTCTAGCAAGAATAAAAAATTAAAAATTAAACCATCACGAAATTATAGTAATTTAATAAAACTTGCTAGAACCGCCGCCATTGTTAGAGATAAAAAAAAGGAATTACTACTTTTAGCGGTTGATTTGATGGACGAGTGGCTTAAAGATATTTGCCGTCAAAATCGCTTTAGCTATAAATGTTTGCGTTGGTTAACAGTTGATGAAATAAAAAATTTAATATTTAGTAATCAAACGTCATATTTAATTGCTGCAGCAAAATATGAAAAAAATAGTAGACGTTTAGGTTTAATGTTTAGTCCGGGATATATTGATGTAAGTAAAAAAACTTGGGAAAAAGTTGTATTATTAAATAATAACTCTAATAAAGAAATTTTGTGCGGCGTATCAGCCAGCCCGGGCATGTATACGGGTAAAATAAATGTTGTTTTGAATGCTCAAGCAGGAATGAAAAATTTTAAGCCCGGAGATATATTAGTTACCTCAATGACTCGTCCTGAATTTTTACCACTCATGAGTAGAGCCGGAGCATTTATTACGGAGGAAGGCGGAATATCTTGTCATGCCGCTATTGTTGCTAGAGAAATGAAGAAGCCATGTATTATCGGTATTAAAAACGCAACCAAAATTTTAAAAACTGGTGATACAGTTCAAGTTGACGCTAAAAGTGGCGTAGTTACTAAAATAAAATAAAAATCATTAATATATAAAAAGCCTCTAATATTAGGGGCTTTTTTATTGACAATCGTTAGGCTTTGAATTAATGTTTAATTATAAAAATCAAAATAGTAACTTAACATTTAACGATAGGAGATTATAAAATGAATCAAAAATCAAATCTTGAACCCGACAGTATTGATGTTGAAGAAATGACCCTGGCTAATATTGCCATCTCTAGAATTAGGCCCTTTTCAGGACAGCCGCGCCAAGAATTCGACGAAGAAGAACTTCTTGGATTAGCTCAAAGTATTGAGGAAATAGGATTACAAAATCCAGTTAGTGTTATCTCCATAGTAGGAGATATTGATCACGATTTCGAACTGATAGATGGAGAGAGGCGTTTGCGCGCTCACCAGCTTCTCGGTTGGCGTCATATCCAGTCTTATATTCGACCTCATATGGCAAAGGATCATCAGTTTGCCCTGTCAGTTGCGGCTAATTTTTGCCGTGTTGGGCATACTCCGATGGAAACCGCTCGTGCTTTAAAAGCAATCGTAGATGGCTTCATGAAAAATGGAGTTGATGGTGAAGAATTAGGTCGCGAAGAATGTATCGAAAGAGCCGCTAAAATTTGTGGTCGAAGTGCTGGTTGGGGGTCGCAACATCTTAGCTTGCTTCGTCTTTGTCCAGAGGTTCAACATTTTTTATCAAGGAAACAGCTCAGCTTTCAGATAGGCATTGCCCTGTCGGGAATAAAAGAAGATTTCCAGATAAGACTCGCTAAGCATATTATAAGTTCCGAACTTGATCATCGCAAAGCCCTTTCATATATTAGGGCAGAAAGATCTCCGGAAATTGTAAGTGTTCATGGGCGAAATCGTAAACCCTCTGATGACTATGCCATTATTATTAGTGGTGTTAAAAAAGCAATCGGCGAGCTAGATTTACTTCTAGATATTTCTATGAAAAAAATTAAGGAAGCATTCGGCTCACGTTCTACTATAGATCTTGAAAAGGCTATCTCTAATTTAGAAGATCTTAGTAATCAGGCAAGATTATTCGCCGAAAATCTTAAAAGCGCAAGGAAGTAATGTATTTTTGTAAAAAAAAGAGAGCGGCTGTTTGATTGGTCGCTCTTTTCATTTATTACTAAGCTAGAAATAATTTATATAATAAAAAACCACCTCTAAAAGGCGGTTTTTTTATATTCAATCATGTAGAAATTGTGAGTCTAATTGGCACCAATTCGGTTTTTGTCATTACTTGCAAGCAAGTAACAACCACTCTAACACGAGGTTAGAGGCGACCATTTCTTCAGGTCATAAATGAAAAGAAGAAATATCTCCCTAGAAAGGAGGTGATCCATCCACAGCTTCCGCTACGGATGCCTTGTTACGACTTCACCCTTATCGCTGATTTCACCTTCTACCGACAAAGTCAGTATTCGGGTGCCACCAACTCTCTTGGTGTGACGGGCGGTGAGTACAAGACCCGAGAACGTATTCAACGCGCCATGGCTGATACGCGTTTACTAGCGATTCCGGCTTCACGAGGTCGAATTGCAGACCTCGATCCGAACTGGGGGAAGTTTTGGGGGGTTTGCTCCACCTTACGGTTTGGCGTCCCTTTGTACTTCCCATTGTAGCACGTGTGTTGCCCAAGGTGTAAGAACCATGCTGATTTGACGTCATCCCCACCTTCCTCCCACTTAAAGCGGGCAGTTTCCTATGACACATGAAACATAGGATAGGGGTTGCGCTCGTTTCCCGACTTAACGGTACATCTCACGACACGAGCTGACGACAACCATGCAGCATCTG
>CAIOGK010000124.1 GCA_903857815.1 Candidatus Falkowiibacteriota bacterium | reverse complement strand
TTTGCGGGTGGAGTTGATAAAATATCCGCTAATATAATTAATGGTAAAAAAGATAATCCAAAAAATTCGATAATTAAAATGAGTTTCAATGAAGCCATTAATCCGATTAAATTATCTGGAACAGCTAATGAATTAGCCCCGTATATTAAAGTGTTTAATGCTGTCCCAGCTAAACGTAATAATGAAAGTTGCAGCGTTGATGCTGATTGCCTTTCTTATAAATGTCGTGCTGCTGTTTGTGTCGGCGATTATGTTAACGGTCGTTTTGTAATGAGCGGGGGTTATAAAACAGTCGAATTTATTTCTGATGAAGAATGTGGCATTAATGGTTGCGGCGAAAAAATTTATTGTTTGCCGGCTAATAGTAATTTAGCAGTTGAAATAACTACAGCTAATTTAAACATTTGTAGTGATAATTCAGATTGTTCTATTCGGGCGCCATTTACGAAATGTTCGACTGGTATTTTAGGATATAAGACTTGTCAGGATGCAAATAATCGAAATTATCCGAGTGCTAATATTCAGAAGTTAGATGGGGTAACTGATGTCGCTTTAAATTCTTTGGATGGGAATAGAGATTCGGCTGCTGATGGCCCGCTTAGCTTTTTTAATGATAATTATCCTAGCGACATAGATAAAAAAGATAATTATCGTTTTTCTTTCTTTATAAATGATGATATTGAAGTTTCTCCGGCTAAGATTGAAAATATTTTGCCTATTAATAATGGTTCAAACGTCAATTTAGCTGAACCAATCAAAATTATTTTTAATAAATTAATGATGTCTAGCACTTTGCGTTCGGGGGGGAAAGTTGTTGCGGTCGGGTCCACTACGGTTGAGCATAAATTTATTAATCTGAAAAGCTCTGAGCCGACTCCGCTGGGATATTGGCTTGATAGTTTTGAAGAAGATACGATGCCTTTAGACGGAATAGCAGATATTACTGTTGCGACCATTGGCCATTCACCTTTTCTCCAGTCATTAACTTATAATACTCAGGTTGGATCTGGCGTTAAAGATATTTTTCAAAATTGTTTTAAACCAAGCGCGGGGCCTGGTTGCAATGCAACAATTGAAAATCCATCTTGTTGCTTTGGAGTGGTTACTGATACTTTAGCAGGCGGTAATTGTAATTAATTTAAATTTATTTTACCTGGTTTAAATATAAATTTGTGAACAGAAAATTTGTTAAAAATTTATTATCTTTGTTAATAGTTATTGTTGGTATTTCAGTTTTTCGCTTTGTTTTTGCTCAAGACTTTGGAACAGCAGCAGTTAATTCAGGCTTAGACGGTTCCTTAGGTAGCATGGACTTAAGAACTACGATAGGAAGAATTATTAATGTTAGTTTAGGATTTTTAGGGGTGATTGCTTTGGGGCTGATAATTTATGCTGGGTTTTTATGGATGACTTCGGGCGGAGAAGAAGATAGAATCGCTACAGCCAAAAAGTTATTAATTAATGCTGTTATCGGTTTAGCTATTATATTAGCATCTTGGGCTATTGCAGTTTTTGTGATTAATAAATTAAGCGGGGCTATTAATGGGCCTAACGGTGAGGTGGTTTGTACTAATGGCGAAGTTTCTTCTTGTCAATGTGATGGGACCAGAGTTTGCACGAATGGGTCTTGGAGTGGTTGCGTCGGTGGCCTTTGTGAACCGGGTGATGGTCCTACGGATTGCGATCTTAGTACTCAGCCAGGTTGTCAAATCGATAATGATAATTGTGCGGCTGATGATTATTGCGATGCTAATTGTAAATGTCAACCAAAGGGATCGGTTGGGAGTTCTTGCGATGGCGATAAAAATACGCCGGCCACCTGTGAGGCCGACAATACTTTTTGTGGAGAATTTTTGTCTTGCAATAGCACAACCTGTACCTGTACTGGGACCCCAGTTATTACCGGAGTGAGTCCGGTGGGTGGGTTCTGTCAAGATAATCCTAACAACTCATGTACTGAAGATTCAGCTTGTGCTAGCACTTGTAATCTCCAAACCCCCAACGGTGCAGTTGATAACTTTATTACCATCTCTGGTAATAATTTTGG
>CAIOGK010000123.1 GCA_903857815.1 Candidatus Falkowiibacteriota bacterium | reverse complement strand
TGCCGGAGTAAACGTATTTTTTCTAAACATAAAATGCCGTTAGTTATAACGGCATTTTACAAATAAACCAATAAACTAGCGCTAAATTATTTCTTTAAAAATCTTAAATAGGCTTCAATAAACGACTCTAAATCACCATCTAAAACGTTTTCAACATTTGAAGTTTCATATTCACTACGATGGTCTTTAACTAATTTATTCCCGTATAAAAAATACGACCTAATTTGTTTTCCCCACTCCGCTTTTTGAACTTCGCCTTTTAGTTTTTTCTCGCTCGCTTCCCTTTCTTCTAAAAGACGCTGATTTAATTTAGCTCTTAATATCTGAAAAGCATTTTCTTTATTTTGATGTTGTGACCTCTCAGTCTGACAAGTAACGGTTATATTGGTTGGTAAATGTACAATTCGCACCGCTGAATCAGTCGTATTAACACTTTGTCCGCCCGGACCGCTAGAACGATAAACATCGATGCGAATATCCTCATCTTTAATTATTGCATCGCCTTCATTAGGAATTTCAGGAATCACCTCAACTAAAGCAAAGGAGGTTTGACGCAAGCCATCAGCGTTAAATGGCGAGTTACGCAGTAAACGATGAACACCATTCTCACTTTTTAAATATCCATAAGCATAACTTCCAACAATTCGTAAATCAACACTTTTAAGCCCAGCTTCATTACCATAACTTTTATCTAAAATTTCCGCCTTAAAACCCTTGCGTTCACAAAAGCGGAAATACATTCTCTCTAGCATCTGTGCCCAATCCTGAGCATCAACGCCGCCAGTTCCCGCATGAATTGAAATAATAACATTACTTTTATCATATTGCCCCGAAAACAAAGAAACAAACTCTAAACGAGAAAATTCTTTTTCTAAATCAATCGCCTTTTTTTCTAATTCTAAAATTAATTCAGAATTCGCTTCTTGCTGCACAAAAAGCGCCATCTCCTGGGCATCTTTAATTTCTTTTTCCATGCTTAACCACTGTCTTGTTTCGGCGGTTAATTCTTCAACTTCTTGACCAATACTTATCGCCACTTCGCGATTATCCCAAAAGTTTGGCTCAGACATTTGTAGACGCAAATCATTCGCTCTAACAATTTTTTGTTCAATATTTAAAAGCGTCTTTACTTTTATAAGACGGGCTTTTAGCTCTTTTAATTTTTCAATTATATTCTCCATATTTAGATTATAACAGACAACTGCTAAATAACTCAAACAAAAAGCCATCCCGTAAGGATGACTTTTTTATTTTCAAAACTTTGTTTAAAATCTCTAAACTGATTAACGTTTGCTCCATTGAGGAGCTTTTCTCGCTTTTCTTAGACCCGGTTTCTTTCTTTCAACTTGTCTTGGATCACGAGTTAAAAAGCCATTAGCTTTTAACGCATCTTTAGTAGCCGGGTCAAGCGCAAAAATTGCTCGGCTGATACCTAATTTTACAGCATCAACTTGACCAAATTTGCCGCCGCCTCTAACAATAACAGAAAAATTATAATCACGGTGATGACCAGTAACTTTTAAAGGTTGAACGATAATATTTAAACCTTCACCAGGAAAATATTCAGCAGCCCGTTTACCATTAACCATGATGACACCCTTTCCACCTTCATATAGACGAACTTGTGCGGCCGCTTGTTTACGACGTCCGACAGCTTTTGTATACTTACCAGTAAATTCAGCGATTTCATTCTTAGCCCATTCTTTATCATCTTCAATGATATCTTCAGTAGTTGCTTCGAATTCATCTTCTCTGATTTCTTTTATCTTTTTGTCTACCATATTATTTTATTATTAATCTTTTGAGCATACCGACACGTAATCTAGTCGGGGGAAGCATTTCCCTAACCGCTCTTTGTAAAACATCGCCCGGATTAACAGCATAAAGAGAAGACATCTTCTTAGTTTTTAAACCGCCAATATATCCAGAGAAATGATAATACTCTTTCTGATCAAGCTTTTTACCAGTAAACTTCATTTTTGAAATATTTTTAACCTCAACAATATCACCCAAATCTATATGAGGTTGATATTCTGGTTTATTTTTACCACGTAAGATATTTGCAATCTTAGTAGCTAAACGGCCGACAGTCTGATCTTCAGCGTCAAGCTGATGCAACTTTCTTTCAATATTTTTCATATTTTTATACTAATTCAATTTGAACCATTTCAGCACCATCGCCCTGTCTGGTCCCTAGCTTAACAATACGGGTATATCCTCCTGGACGTTCCTTATAACGAACCCCCAAGACCTCGATTGTTTTCTTGATAGCATTCTTTTGTAATAAAACTTTAATTAATCCGCGACGAGCAGCTAAATCTCCAGCCTTTGAGGCGGTAATCATTCTTTCTACAAGAGGACGAACTGCCTGGGCCTTAGCCTTGGTAGTTTTAACCTTTTCATATAAAAGAATACTGGATGCCATATTTCTTAACATCAGCTCGCGTGGACCTTTCTCTCGGTCTAAAATTTTGTTTTTATTTCTGTGACGCATAAACTCTTATCGTTCAGCTTTTTTCGCTTAAGGCGAAATAGCGTGCAAATTATTATTTCTTGGATTTTTTAGCTTTTTCCTTTTTCTCTTTTTTCGGCTCTTCGACTTCTTCTGTTTCTGCCTCAACTACGACAGCTTCTTCATTTTCTATTTCTAGAGCTTCGTCTTTAGCCATTTCTTCTTCCATTTCTTTGCCAATATTTTCTGGCAATAAAGCATTAAACTGTTCAACTAATATTTTAACCGCTTCGTTGAAAGCTTCTTCGGGAGTTACAGTTCCATCAGTCTTAACATCAAGAATTAACTTATCCCAGTTAGTCATCTTACCAACACGAGCATTGTCTACTTTAATGCTTACAATAGTAACTGGAGAAAAGATTGAATCAATTTCAATGAAACCAATTTCCTTATTTTCCTTTTTACTACCTTCAGACATTTTATATCCACGACCACCTTTTACTAAAATTTCAGCATCAAGGCTACCGGCTTCGTTGGTAATGTTGGCTAAAACTAATTCAGGATTTTTTATTTCTACTTGGCTATTTTTAGTGATATCAGCAGCCGTAACAACTTTTTTACCTTTAACTTTTAATTCTAAACGAATTTCGTCTTCAGTAAAGACCTTAAATCTTAATTGTTTTAAATTCAAAATCATTTCCAAAACATCTTCTTTAATATGAGGTAAGGCCATGAATTCGTGACTAGCGCCTTTGATTTTTACACCAATAACCGCTGCTCCTGGTAAAGATGATAATAAGACACGACGTAATGAATTACCTAGTGTCATACCATAACCGGGAAACAAAGGTTCAATGGTGATAACCCCTTCGTTGGAGTTACCAACTGTTTTAAAATCAATTTTTTTAGGGTTAGCAATGTTTTGCATATTATTTTTTTATTTTGAATAATACTCAATGATCATTTGAACGTTGATGCTCTGAGGAAGATCTAAATCCTTAGGCTCATGTAAAATTTTACCAGACTTATCGGTAGTATTAAAATCTAACCAGCTAGGTCTTTCGGCCTTAGCTAATCTTTCATTAAGATTTCTGAAATAAGGACTATTTTGACTGCTCTTTCTGATTTTAACAACTTGTCCTAATTTTACAGAGAATGAAGCGATATCAGTCTTTCTATCATTAACAGTTATATGACCATGGTTTACTAGCTGTCTCGCTTGAGCGCGAGAAGTAGCAAAACCTAATCGGAAAACAACGTTGTCCAAACGAGATTCTAATAATCTCAAGAAATTCTTACCGGCATCACCTTGTTTTTTAGCAGCTTTCTCAAAAGTTAAACGGAATTGCTTTTCAGCTAAACCATAATATTTCTTAGCCTTTTGTTTTTCAGCTAACTGAGTTCCAAAGTCGCTTAAACGTTTGCGTCCTTTTTGGCCATGAACACCAGGACCATAATTACGCTTAACCATAGCGCATTTAGGGCCTAAGCATCTTTCGCCTTTCAAAAACAATTTTTCACCGATACGACGACATTGTTTACATTTATTATCAATATTTCTTCCCATATTATATTTTGATTATTTTAAACTCTTCTTGGTTTCTTTGGACGGCAACCATTATGAGGGACTGGAGTTGTATCTTTAATTGAAGATACATCCAGGCCATTAGCATTCAAAGCGCGGATAGCGGCCTCACGACCAGTTCCTACACCAGAAACAAAAACACTAACTTCTTGCAAACCATACTCCTCTTTAGCTTTCTGAGTAGCAATTTTAGTAATTATTTGAGCAGCATAAGGAGTTGCCTTTTTAGCACCCTTAAAACCAGCTAAACCAGCACTTGCCCAAGATATTACATCACCATTTGTATCGGTAAGAGTAATCATGGTGTTGTTATAAGTTGCTTGAATATAAGCGCGTCCGACTTTAACTACTCTAGCGGTTTTTTTCTTCTTTTTCTTTACCAATTTTTTCTTAGCTCGAGCAGCTTTATTTTTTTCAAGTTTCTGTTTTATTTCTTCAGGCAGTTCTTCATCAGATGAATCAAAAGAAAAGGCCGCCATTTCATCGCGTTCTTCTTTTTCTTCGCCCTTCACTGTTTTTAATTCAGTCTCTAGAGCGACATCCTCTTTTTTTACTGCGTCTTTTTTTACTTCTTCAGACATATTTTAAGCTCTTAGAATTTTAATTAGGTCTTCTGCAAACCGGCCTTGCTCTTGCCGCTAACTGCAGTTACACGCTTATTACCTCTCACTGTACGGCTATTGGTCTTTGTTCTCTGACCTCTTACCGGTAAATGTTTGGTATGTCTTAGACCCCTGTAACAACCAATCTCTCGTAAACGCTTGATATTACTCTGAACTTCACGGCGTAAATCACCTTCAACTGTAAATTTCTTTTCAACAATTTCTCTTAAAAGGTTAACATCAGCTTCTTTTAGATCCTTGACTCTAATATTTTTATCAACATTGGCGGTCGCTAAAATCTGGTTAGATCTAGTTTTTCCAATTCCAAAAATATAAGTTAAAGCAATTTCTATTCTTTTTTCATTTGGGATATTTACCCCAGCTATTCTTACTGCCATATTTTAGATATTAAAAGTTACCCCTGTCTTTGTTTATGTTTAGGGTTTTTACAGATGACGTGGACCCGACCTTTGCGTCTCACGACCTTGCAATCTTTGCAAATTTTCTTAGCACTAGCTCTCACTTTCATATGGTATTGATACTTTCTATGAATTAAACTGCGAGGTTTATTTTATATAAAGCAATTCTCAATCTTATTAAATAATTTTGACTCCACCTTTAAAACTTTTACATACGATAGGTAATTCGACCCTTAGTCAAATCATAAGGGCTAATTTGAAGCTTTACTTTATCTCCTGGTAATAATCGGATGCGGTTCATTCTCATTTTACCTGATAGATGCGCCAAAACTTCATGGCCATTTTCTAGAGCAACTCTAAAACTAGCGGCCGGCATTAACTCTAGTACTTCGCCCTGCATTTCGATGAAATCCTTGGCGTTTAAGTTACTAGAAGATTCATTGTTGTTTCCCATGTCTTTTGACATTAACACAAAAAAATTTGATAAAGACAAGTTT
>CAIOGK010000122.1 GCA_903857815.1 Candidatus Falkowiibacteriota bacterium | reverse complement strand
CGAATAACGCATTAAGCATATTTCTTTATTTATGAGTTTATAGTATAATATATAACATAAACAGTCAAACGAAAAAAGATATCGATTGGCTTCTTATTTTGCTTATGTATAATAAAATTGCGCAAATTATTTTAAACTCTGGTAAGGCATCTGGGGCGAGTGGCGTTTTTGTAGCGCAACCAGACTCTTTAAAAGAAAGTTTGGCTGGAAAAATTTTTGTTTTAGGAGAAGTAGGTGGTAAAAAAACCGAAGGGGAAAAAATAATAAATTTTATCATTTCTGATTTAAATGATAATTATTATAATGACGAAAAGATATTGTTGAGAGGAAGAATAGAGGGGTTAAAAATTGAGAATATTTTTGAAGCCGCCCTTGCTAAAATGAATAAAAATTTGGGAGAATTTTTAGTTTCTCAAAAAATAAAAATTAATCCGGCCGCGACTAATGTAATAGTTGGCGTAGTTTATGAAAATAAATTACATTTTGCTAGTTTCGGAAAGAATAGAGCTTTATTAATTTATCGTCGGTCTGATGGTTATGAAATAATTAATGTTGAAAATAGTGCTGAAAATTCAGTTGATAAAAATACTGAAGAACATTTACCTAAATTAAATGGATTATTTTCCTCAGTTATTAGTGGCGAAATTCCTCTCGGCTCTTATTTTATTTTTACTAGCGAATCATTACCGGAATATTTATCTGGGAGAGAGATGGTCGAAATTGTAACTAAATTACCGCCGATTGTTGCCGCTGAACAAATTAAGAATACGCTTGCTAAAATGAATAATTATGTTCCCTTCTTTGGAATCATAATTAAAAATACTACCGATAGCGTTGGGCAAGAAATTAAAGAACCGGTCGAAGAAGTTTTATCGGCGCATACTTCAATTTCGTCTTTAAATTCGACTGAGCAAAGAACGGAACAAATGCTTGCCCCGGCAGGAATTATAAGTTTTAAGAAAATATCAAATTCTATTCAGGCTACAGTAAAAAAACTATTTCCTAAGTCTATTCCGGGGAACAAAAAGCCAACTAGAGCTTCTGTATTATCTTCAGCTGATTCAAGCTCCAATCAAAATTCAACCCTGGGACAAAGCTCGACTCGTTTTGAGCCAGAAAAGATTAATAAATTAAATTTACCAAGTTCCAATTCTTTTTCTAGCCCCAAGAAAATCAGATTAAAGCAAACTTCATATCGCTTTATTTATAATATCAGCAAATTATTTAAAGCCTCCCCGGCTTTGGTAAAGCCCTCTTTTTGGTCGGGATTATTTTTATTTATATCGGGTTGGCTTAAGAAATTAAATAAAAAAAATAGGTTATTGTTTGTTGGATTAATTGTGATTGCAATAGTGCTTACTCTCAGTATTTCTTTAACTAGAATAAATAGTAACCGCCAGAAAGTTATTGATGATTTTAATGCCTTAGTAGCGCAAATAGAGGAAAAGGAAACTTTGATTGATTCACATCTCATATATAACGATGAAGAAGGGGCGGCTAAAGTATTAGTTGATGCTCAAGCCCTTATTGCTACTTTGCCGAAAGAAAATAAAACTCAAGAGGAGACTTATAATAGATTGATGGAAAAACTTAGTGCCTTAGAAATAAAAGTAAAGAAAATCATAAAAATTAATAATACTGAAAAAATTAAAGATTTAACTGGGCTTAATGTTTCTACTTTAACTTTTGCCAGTGGTAAATTATATGGGTCAGCCGGAACCTCAGTTTATTCGATTACCTTTGATACGCTGGCTCCGGTAGAAAATAAGATTGAGGGCGCTGTTAATATGGGAATTGCTAAGCATGATGGGAAAGATGCAATTTATTATCGAGATGGCGGAAAAATAGTTAAATTTAATATTAAGGATGGAAAAGGTTCTACTTTAATTATTAAGGATTATAATGAAGCGGATGATTATTCAGGGTTTGGTTTGTATAGCGGAAACCTTTATCAGGCTTCACGTTCTAATAATCAAATTTATAAATATAGCAGTAGTAATTTTTCGGTTAGAGCTAATTGGCGTAAAGAAGCGGTAAGCGTTGCTGCTGCTAAAGATTTGTTTATCGATGGTTCGATATATGTTCTAAATAGTGATGGTAGTCTTAATAAATATCATGCTAAATTATCAAATGAATATACGAGTCGCCCACTTGACCCTGCTGTTTCCGCTTCTAAAATTTTAGGAGATACAAAGCAATTATATATTCTTGATACCGCATCTAAACGTATAGCAATAATCGCTAAAGAGGATGGTCATTTGATGAATCAATATGTTTTTGATTCCTTAAGCGACCTAAAAGATTTTACGCTTGATGAGACTGGAAAGATTATTTATCTTTTAAGTTCCGATGGAGTATATAAGTTTGCTTTCTAAATTGAAATTGTTTATTTAAAAACCGCCTCTTGATAGAGACGGTTTTTTTAGAATCGACTTATTATTCAATTACGAGAGCAGAAAATTTTCTTTCACCTGATTCCCTGGCGCCCTTATCGCCAAATTCAACATAGTTATTACTTAAAGATGAATCGGCAATATTCGCGGTTATATTTTCTGAAAAATTAATTGATTTTAGTTCTGGTATTTTTTCTTTTAATATTTTTTGTAAACCCTTAGGGTCTATACCAACGCTTTTCATTGCCTCGCTAGAAATTGAAATGGAAACGTTAGATGACTTAAATTCATTTTTTAGTGGTTGGTATTTTTTGTAAACGGTTAAAATGTGAGAGATAAGAATATCTGGTTTTTGCGAGCCATAAACACGGTCCATAACAAAAGACATATTTTCTTCGCCGGTTTCTTTTTTAGTCGGAACAAAGAAAATAATTTCATCAGCGACGCTGCCTTTAGTTTTTTCTTCGCGACTCATCATAAAAAATTTGTTGTAATCGCCAAAAGCGAGATTAGTATCATTGTTTACTTCTTTTCTTAAACAGCCAAGACATTGGCGCATATTTTCGACAATCAGATTAATATCTTTGGTCATTTCGCTAACAATCATTTTCTCTCCTCCACTAGAATAAATAATTTCCTTAATTTCTTGAAGGCGGTTAGTTAGCTTGGAGTTATTATTTTTATTACTACCCTGTATCTTTTCAAAATATTCTTTTACGGTTCTCATTATTCCTTCGAGTTCCGCTTTTTTTTCGTTAATTGCATCTAGATATTTTTTTGCGCTTTCTTTTTCTTCCGAAGAAAGTTTGCCCCCTTCTTTAACTACTAAACTAGCTAGCGTTTCTAGGTCCTGAGAGATGGCCATCGCCCCTGAAGATTGTTTAAAGCCTAAATCAAGTTTATTAAATATTTTTATAATTTCTTCGGATGGATCTACTCGTTTATTGAGTTCATCAATATTTTCATCAACTTTTGTATCTTCCATACGATTGAGCACTTTGGAAATCAAACTTAAGGGCTGGACTCGATTCTGAGCCTCTTTAACCGTTTCTTCTGTCCAATTTGATATGCCAAGCGCTGAAGCTAAATTAGTTTGGATTTGTTTTTCGGTATCGTTTAGTTGAATATTATTATTTTTTAGAGCTTGAAAGGTTTTTGCTAGTACTGTTCCAACTAGTTTATCATTTTGAGTAATAATCGGGAGAAGATTTTTATCTCTTTGATCATCATAAATATCGGGGTCAAGTAAATGTTCAATTCCCTTTTTAGCATTTCCGAGTTTGGAATCAATTGTTTCAATGTTACCTATCATGCTGTTTGTAGTCTCTCTCTGTAATTTTTCCTGGAAAGACTCCATTTCTTCTGGTTTGATATTTACCATTTCGGGCAAGAGTTTATTCTTTTCTTTACCGGCAAGATGATTGGTAATAGCCGAAGATTTTTCGGGTGTTAAATAATTTGCAATTTCAATTTTTTCACCACGGCGGAATTTTTCCCAGTCGCCGTTAAGTTGTAATCCAAGATATAAAGAAATGAGCGCCTCTTTGCTTGATTCTCGGCCATTAATATTTCCGGTATAGCGGATTAAATTATGGACGGAACGAAAATTTTCATTATTTAATTCGGCTGGCACATTAACAATTCCGAAACGATCTTTAAATTGTAAACGAATATTGGTAACTAAATTTTCTTTTTCATTTTTAACAATTTCTTCTTTTTTTCCCGGTTGAGCCGATAAGTCGGCCATTAAGTGTTTAATCGCTCTTCTAATTGGGACTAAATTGCGCGCATCATATTCTATTTCGCCCTTGGTGTTTATTTTTTGCATAGTAATCAATTCAGCCTGGTAAAGTGGAAACATTTCTTTTACAAATTGTTTCATTTCTTTGCCGGACATATTTTCAAATACTGGAGATAGAGAGGAAAATAAACTAGGAGAGGCTTCAATTATGTCTTTAGCTAAGCCATAAAATTCCGTTTTATCGTCTTGCGTCCATTTTTCTTTTTCGAATCTTGTTTCCGCGTTGCTTAAAGTATTTTTGATTTCTGTTTTTGTTTTATCAATTATTTTTTCATTCTCAGAAACATTTTTAATGGCGGTGATAATACTGCTAAAGGTTTCAATTCGAGAAAGATTCCCTGCTCCGCCATATTTATCAATTGTATCAGCAATTAGTCTTAATCGTAGAGGAATTTCTTGTTGAGTATCATTTTTTAAGAATTTGTTCCACTCGGCGCTCATGCCATTAAGACAGACATCGCGATATGGTCCAGAAAATAAATCGGTAATTTGTTCTTTCTGATTTCCTTGATTACCGCGCTCCCCCTCTATTGATTCGACATATTTAACTAGTGCCGCCCCCCAATCTTTTTCGCCAAAAAAATTATTATCTTTAGTGGACATTTTTTCGTTAGTTGATCGATTGAATACGGTTCCGAATCTATTTTCGCGCTGTTCATCTTTTCCTAAATATTTTCTATAAATTTTAGAAAATAATTCTTCATTCTTTAATTCTTTATCTCCGCTTAAAACCGCTACCTCAGTATCAGCTAGCGCATTTAAAAGTGAAGGTTTAGTTGCTGTATCAAATGTTAAGGGTTTATTTAGATTTAAATTAGCGTCAAAATTTTCTTCAATCGATTTTTCTATCTCTGATAATATTTTTTCGGTATTAACAACGCCTCCTTCTTTAAAGTTATCAGCCTTAATCCCAAAGTCGCTTTCGAGTTTTTTTTCTAAATTTAAACTAAGGCCGCCAATTTCAGCTGCATGCATTACTTCTTGGATTAAAGCGAATACTCCTTCGTTTTTACGGGCCGCTAATTTTATAATCGCACTTTCTTTACGGTTTTCTGGAGATAGTGCGCTCATGTGTTTCAAAATTAATGCAGTCTCAGGATTTTCTTGAGCAAAAATAATTTGTTTTTCATCTTGTCCTTCTAATCCTTTGCCAAGAGCGCTACGAGAAAAAGAACTTTTGATTATCCATATGTTAGTGGCTGTTTGCTCGATTGTTTCGTTGGTTTGTTTGGCAAAAATAGGCGTATTAGCTATTTCGGCCTCTGTTTTAGCCAACTCCGTTTCAATGAGTCCTTTGGTATTTTCATGTTTTGATAACTCTGATAATAGCTCGTAGTTTTTTTGAGAGATAGCTAGATCTAAAACGGTTTGTGGTTCCTGCTCACTTATCCAGCGCTTGTTATGATTGTCTACATTAAATTCAGGTAAGAGTTCTATCATCCCCAGACCGTTATATGATTTTAGAAAACCGGCCGTTTTTTCGACTTGATTGAAAATTTCTTTTTCATCAAGATTAAAATATGATATAGCTTCTAATAAATTTTTACGGTTGATCGCAGTATATTCTAGTCTGGTAGTTGTTTGGATGCTGCTAGTTAATTTTTCCATTACTCGCGCTTTATATTCAGGATTGAATAGAAAAAATTTATGTCTATCGGGATAGTATTTATCAGCAAAAGCTTTAATTTTATCGCGCCCCCCGTTGCAAACATTAACAATTCCTTCCGCCGCCGCTTCTCTTAATTGAGGCCTATCGGTTACTTCCCATTTTATATTTTCATTTTCTTTATCTAGAAATTCGTTGATCGGATCAAGTCTTAGCGTATATCCGTTTTTGATAGCAGCTAAATATTCTTCTTTTATGTTTTGACGAAATTTAGGCGTGAAGGTAAAGCCGTTTAGACCTATCTTTTTTTTCGTATAATCATCTGGGTCATTTAAATATTGTGGTCCATGATTTAAGGCGTATTGGAAAAATCCGATACTTAGGGCGGCCTGCTTTTCTTGTTCTCCGACGCCAAAAAATTTTTGGCCGTCTTTATCTTGAGCATCATTTTCTTTGCTATAATTATCCCTTTTTACTTCATAAATAATTCCGTCTTGGACAAAGTTAGTTAAAACTTCCTGAGGAAGATTTAATTTTTTAAAATTATTTAATTCATTTTTTTCATCCTTACCTTTATTAAACCAGCTAGCTTTACGGAAGTGTTTATCTAAAAAATCTTGTTTTAGTGAATCTGAAAGCTTTAAAGTAGCTTCACCAAGTTTTGGTAAGTGCTCATCATCAATATATTTACTGAAAGTATCGAGATGAAAACTATATTGAATTTTATTATTTTCTATATTTTGGTTAGTTTTTTTTATTATTTCTTCTTGAGAAAGTTCATTTTTATTTATTTTGAATCTTTCCAGGCAAGCATCGGCATCAAATCCTAAGGCAATATTGTTAAGCGCTGTTTCTTTGGCTAATTCTTTAGCTTCAGGCGACTCGATAAATTTCTTAACTTCGGGGTATTCGTTGATTATTTCATTAGGCAACTCAATACGAAATATATTTTTTTTAATATCAGCAATCATCGCCTGCGACATGTCTTCATTTTTGAGGGCGAATTCATTTTTGTATGTCTGGAAGCCATTTATTCTTTGTTCTTTTTTTTCAAGAGAAAAGGCCCCGCCTTTGGCGGCGGCTAATGCTCCCTCAAGACCGATATGATTTAATTCTTCGGCGGTAAATAGTTTTTTTGTTTCGTTGTATTCTCCGTTTAAAGCAGAGCCCAACATTTTTTCTTCTTCACTTTCTGATATATAAAAATCAGCCTTTTGCTTTCCTAGAGCGAAATCCATATTTGCTCCACCCGCAAGTTTTTGTTGCCAAAAGTTTTTTCGATAGGAATCAAATTTTTTATCAGCAAAAAATTCCTGATTAACGCCAAAATTTTCGGCATATACTGCTAGACCGCCAACATTTTCATTTTGCAAGAGAGACTCGGTGAGTTTATTTTTAACTAAAGATTTTATTTCGGTTGTTTGTAAGACGGCGGTCGGTAATTCTCGTAAATAGAAAGCTAGGCTTCCGGAATGAATTTTTCCATTAGTGCCGATAGCTTGTATTAATTCGGATAAATCTTTTTTTTCTTTTTTATCTAAGTTATATTCAAATGCTAGCTTGTTAACATTTATTTCTCTTTCTTCCGAGTTATTTTTTGTTTCATTAAGCTCTTCTTCATCTCCTTCTTTTAAAGAAATATCTGTACTTAGATTTTGTCGCTCCCTTTTCTTGACTGGAATTACCACTTCTTCAAACATATTTTATTTTCTGTATTTTAAATTAAGCTTTGTATTTTCTAAGGACCTCTGCGTTATTTATGGCGGTTTTTTGAAATTTATCCATTGTTGTTTTTACATCGGCGACAGCGCGGTCTCGTTCGGTAATAATCGCTAATTCTGGTTCGGAGAAATTAGCTGTTGTTTGTTTTATTTCATTGAGCCTAGTCTCTAAGCGAGCGGGCAATTCTTCAATTGTCATTTCTTGACCATCAAGAATATCTCCAGATTTAAAATTTATAAAGAAGTTTTTTGCTTCAGTAGCATGTAAAAAGTTTAGACGAACTTTATCACTTTCTTTGTATTCGGTCTCATTATCATTTCTTTTCTGGCGATGATTTTTCATTTCGGTTACCTCTTCTTCGGTAATACCGAGTTCGGTTAGCACCTTATCATTTAGAGGCTTGTTGTTTCTAAAATCCTCAAATACTTGCCATTGTTTATTTAGGGCGTCCATCTTTTTTTGGCGACCAGGAATATTCCATAAGGAACCCATCTTTTTTTCTAATTCTCTTTTTTTATTGTTAGCATATTCTTCAATTGCCGGTCTAATAATTTCTCCCGCTTTGCTGTATTTGTTGTAATCGTCATTTTGGCTTAAGTCTTTAATAATACTATTATTATTATATCCCCCCTCTGGTTTAGAGAGCTTTATTCTACGATTAGCAAATTCGGGAGTATTTAGTAAGGAGCTATTTTTTAGATAACCTAAAGTATATTGGATTTGTTCTTCAAGTTTTTTGTTATAATCAACAATACTTAGAAAATCTCTATGTTTATTAGAAAAATATCTTTCCCAGTCTTGAGCAAAACGAGAATCAACGGCTGCAGTACTAATTTCGACTAATTTATTTTTTTCTTCTTGCCAGGAGTCATTATATTTTCTGGCACTAGATAAAGCTTCATAAAAACCGCCGTTTCTATTAATAAAATCTATAGGGACGTTTAATTCAGACGTCGGCAGTTTATCCGTTAGGCCCAGTTCTTTGCGAAATTCTTTATCATTTTGCAGTTTTGATGATAAATCTTGTTTGCGATTAGAAAAATTAACAAATTCTGTATTTTTGTCAGTATTATTTTTTATGTATTCTAAAAGTTTATTGTGAAGTTCTAATTTAGCAAGAAGATGTTCGGGGTTAGTAATATTTCCATTAGAGAAATTTTTGGTTCTTATTTTTTCTTGGCTATTAGTTAGTTCCTTGATTAAATTATCGTAATAACCTAGATCAGCGGCCCAGCTCAGGTTTTTTATTAATCTATCGGCAACAATGCGCTTATTACTCCAGCCATCATTTTGTTTTTTTTCATATTCAGCCCGTCCACCGCTTGATAGACCATAGTTAACTAATTTATCATAAACTTCTTCATCTTCTTGAAATATTTTTTCTAAATGATTCAAGGCTTCATTGTGCAGTTTGTCGAATTTATTTAAGTCTTCGTGATTATACCGAAGCTCATCTATTTTTTTTAATTCGGAACAACTCTCGATTGCTGTTTGTTCAGGACTTTTGTTGTTGTATTGGTCTCTAGTATTTAAACTTTTCTTTTTCCAGGCGATTAACCATAATTTATCTCTTAATTCATAGCCGTATTCATCTTTTATGATTTCAGGGCCAATTTTTTCTGATAGTTCTAAAACTTGACTACTAAAATAGAAACTATCTATTTTGTGAAAATCAACGGAACTTAATTTATCTTTAGGGTTATCTATTTTTAAAAGCGCCTCCCTTTTTCCTTCGGGAGTCTCTAAATAGACGGCTTCTTTTTGTTTAACTAATTCGGCTAAGTTAGTATCTAAGCTTTTTAAATATTCATCAATTTTAATAAAACTAGATTCACGGTTACTTATGGTTTCGTCTTTTTTAGTTACTGCGGAAAAATTAAGTTCTTCATTTTTCTCTAGTCCCATCTCTTGGTTTAAAGAATTTTTAATTTCTGTTAAAGTTCCGACGGCTTGATATAATTCACCTGTTTTGCCGGCATACTCACTACTGATTCCTATCGCCCCGCTTTCTTTAGAGGGTGCGCGACCTCCAGATTTACGATATTGTTTTACCTCCGGTTCTTCATTATTAGCTTCTAGCATCCCTTCAAAATTTTCTATGCCATCTTCTTCTAGAATATCTTTATTTTCTTCATAGGTACCTTTGAGTGTTTCTTTTTGAGTTTTAAAATTTTCTAACTTTTTGTTAGCACCGGTATAATTATTTTGTAAAGATTCCTTGAGGGCAATAATTTTTTCTTTCTTTGCTTGAGTTGAGACAATTTCTGCATTTATTTGTTCCATTGTTTGCAGCTTTCCCTTTTTTTCTGTCTCTTTCTCGCGTTGAATTTTTTCAGTTTTCCTTTCTTTCAACTTTTCAATTAAAGACAT
>CAIOGK010000121.1 GCA_903857815.1 Candidatus Falkowiibacteriota bacterium | reverse complement strand
GACATCGGTCCATCTCCTGTTACTCATATTATTTATCTTAGTTTGTTATTTATTATATCTTATTTTGCCCACAAAAAAAGCAGACACTTGCGTGTCCACTTTTTGGGGTACAGTTCATTACTAGCTTATTTTTTGTTGGATAGAGTAAACAAAAATATTGTAAAATAGTAGTGTATTTTAGCTAATGTTTATATAAATAATTAGAGTTCCAAAGTAAAATATTCCACACCCACGCTCTTCGAAAGCTTATTTCCTTACAACAAAGATGTTATAATAAATAAATATGATAAACATTATTAAATACAATGGTAATAAAATAAATATAGTTGGTCTAATTGAAGAGCTTCAGGATTATTTAATTGAAATAGACCCACTTAAAAGACTAACTAGGTTACCAAAATATGGAGAAGTCTATATTGATAATCTTCTAGAAAAGATAAAAAATCAAGATGGAGTTATTTATATTGCTGAAATTGATAATATGCCAGTTGGTATGATAGCCGGAGTTTTTGAAGAACAGACGGATCTTGATAAGTTAGAATGTATTCCTTCAAAACCAGCTAGAATATTAGAATTAATTGTTAATGAAAAATATCGTAATCAGAGCATTGGCTCTTTGCTAATGAATAAAATTGAAGAGCATTTTAAAGAAAAAGGAGCTGACATTATTAGAGTTGAAGTATTTGAACCAAATAAAAATACCCATAATTTTTACAGTAAGTCAGGTTATGAAGATAGGTCAATAGATATGGTTAAGAAAATCATTGTTTAATTAAAAATCATTCCAAGTTCATCCCACCCTCTCCGCAGGAGATAAATTAAGAACCGACGAAAGTCGGTTTTTAATTTAGCTTCTTGAAAAGAAGCCGAGGTGATTCGAAGTTTATGCCCCGAAGGGGTAAATCCCTCTCTCTCCGCCAATAAAAAAGACTTCACGTGAGTGGAGTCTTTTTTATTGTTGTGTGAGAAAGGTAATGAGAAGTCTTTGGTTCGTTTGCCGAGGATAGTGAGCGAAACGCTAATTTTAATTAGCGTTTCCGAGCGGCGCAGGCAAAAGGGGCAATATAGTTGCCCCGCTATCCCTCTCTCTCCGCCAAGACAATTTAGTATCGTGCAACCCACGAAGCCCTGTATTTACGGGGCTTTTTGGTATAGTTTTAAAGACCCACTTACCCATTGGTACGTGGGATAGCGAACTAATTAAGTATAAAAATAAAAAGGGCTCCTTTAGAGCCCTTTAAAGTTAGTTGAATATAATAGCCATTAGTAACAAATGTATAGTATTATCTACCACCACATAAACTATTGTTGAAAAAGATAAGTCTATTTCATGGAATTCAGCCTTTGATTTATAGGCAGTCATAAAATTACGTCCTCTTATTATTTTTAACCATTTGTTTGCTAGAGACCAACGATCAACTGGGAAATGACTCATAAAAATTAGAAATATTTTTATAGGCTCAGTAGTTGATGTGAATAGGCAAATCACCAGCGTATACAGAACGCAATGAAAAAAGCACCACATTAATCCGTTTAATCCTTTAGTTGATTTTTCAATGGCCATTTTTTTTGATTGGAGCAGATAATCTCCTACTAAATGTCCAAGCAGTATTTTTTCAAAGATTGTAAGCATTTTTTGTTCCTCCTAAAATTAAATTGTTAATTTTCTTTGTTTTTTCATTTAAGGCTTCCAAAGAGCAGTCAGTATTAATATAACTAGTAGTTAATCGATACCTTTGGGTTATTTTTATAGTTTCCTCGCGACCAGGAATTTTTTTAATGAACTCAACTAGTTGAGGGGTACCACGACTAATTACTCTTTCTAAATTCTGATTTTCATCACTACAGCCGATATATATTATTTTTCCGCCAACAAAGCGAAACATTAATTTATCAGCTTGAAGCCCGTAAGCAATCTCAATAAAGATATTCGACCCAACAGGAACACCATTTAAAGAATTTATTAGCAATTCGAACCAGGGTTTGGCAATTACTTTTTTCATTCTTTTTTCATCTTTTAGAGCAACCCTTATTAAATCCTCTTCGCCAAATTTTTTAACTAGCAATGGTTTTAATTGCTGATTAAAATCATCGATATTTACCCAGTGGTTATTAGGATTAATTAAGCATAGCATTTTCATAAAAGTTGACTTGCCAGAGCCTGGTCGCCCAACGACTAAAAATACATTTTTGGCTTGTAAAACTTTTTCCAATAATGCAGAAATTATTAATGGCGAAACCTGTTTACTCAAATTTTTTAAATTTAAGTTGGTTGATTCTTGCCGCACCCTTGAAGAAGAAATGTCCATATTTTTATCTGGTCCAAAAATATAGAAATACTTTTTAATACCAAACTGATTCCGATTTAATAACATAACTCTTTTTTCTTGTTCTAAGTCATCCGAGTTTCGAAGTCCGCGAATTATTGTTATATCGCTGTTTTTTACTGATAGAGATTTAAATTCTGTCTGTGTCATTATTATTACATTCTTAGGCAGAGCATAGGTTGCCCATAATACTTTGCACTCGTCAGGAGAAAACCAGACATCTTTTTTCTCTGAATTACTTGAGCACAATATTATTAATTCTGGGAAAATTACCGCTGCTTGGCACACGATACTTAAATGGCCAAAAGTTGGCGGGGAAAATGTGCCTGGATAGACATAAGTTGGTTTCATATAGCCTCCTTTTTTATATTGTTAATGTTCTAAAGGTATTCTAGCTTTATAAAATATTAAAGTTTTGTATTTTGTAAATTTTTTTGAGCAGTCCTTGATTTACCTTTAAAAATAGGTTAATATACTTATATAGTTGTCGAACTATTTCGACAGCAATAAAAATATATGATTAAAGATATAAAAAATTATCTAAAAGAGCTAAGTCTTAACAAGAATGAAGCAAGTGTTTATTTGGCGTTGGCTAAGTTAGGTGAAGCTAAAGCTTCTGAAATCGCCAAGGTGGCCGAGTTACCTCGAACGACCGCTATTAGTATTTTAAACAAGTTGTCTGAAGAAAATTATATTACTACGCATACTTATAAAGGGGTAAATTCTTATTGGATAGAATCACCCCAGGTTTTGCTAGATAATCTAAACTCAAAGATAGAGATTGCCGAAAAATTAAAAGAAGCTTTGCCTAATATTTATCATTCCGATGGACGATTTCCTTCGGCTAAGTTTTTTGACACCAAAAAAAGTATTAAAAATTTTATTGAGAAAACCCTGAATAATTTAGAAAGAGGTGCTATTATTTACACCATTGATACTCCGCATGAAGGAAATTATAGTAAAATTTTTTCTGATGATTTAGAAAGTATAATTTTCGGCATTAAGAAGAAAAGAGGAATTATTACTAAAACTTTAATACCGACAGGCGCGTTTTCAGGGATTTCTAAGACCAAACTTTCCAGCCAAAATATATTGATCAAAGAATTACCGACCGGTTTAGAGTTTCAGGGTTCATTGTGGCTAATTAAAGACATGTTAATAAATTTTTCTGGCAATCCACCTTTTTTGGTAGTTATTAAACAAAGAGCGATAGTGGGCGGCGTTAAAGGTATTTATAATTTTTTGTGGAATACTTCTGTGACTAAAAACTTACTATAGTAATTTAGTTTACATTGGAAATATATATTTTTTATTTAATGTAAGACAAAAAAGTATTGGAGAGACCCACTTAGTTCGAATCGCTTACTCTCCGCCAATAAAAAAGACTTCACGTGAGTGGAGTCTTTTTTATTGTTGTGTGAGAAAGGTAATGAGAAGTCTTTGGTTCGTTTGCCGAGGATAGCGAGCGAAACGCTAATTTTAATTAGCGTTTCCGAGCGGCGCAGGCAAAAGGGGCGATATAGTTGCCCCGCTATTCCTCTCTCTCCGCAGGAGATAAATTAAGAACCGACGAAAGTCGGTTTTTAATTTAGCTTCTGAAAGAAGCTGAGGTGATTCGACCTGCCTGCCTACCGGCAGGAGTTTATGTCCCGAAGGGGTAAATCCCTCTCTCTCTGCCACGTCGTGCTAGCACGAAGATCCTAAAAAAAGAGCTTTTTAAGCCCTGTTTTTATATAACAAAGTCTATCAGTATTCAATCTTTCAATTTAATATGATCTATACTAAAAACATCAAAATTGTGATTTATATTAAAGATTACTCCACGATTTAAACCGTTTAATCTGATCAATTTTTCAGCTTGATTATCGTCTTGCCAGCGAGCTATATTTCTTTGAGCATAAATTATCTGCTGAGGTTCAATATCAATTTGTTTTAAATCGCTATTCTCAAAATTAATAAAAACGACCTCTTCATTACTACTCGTCATCCTTATCTTCTCACCAATTGCTTTGTATTGACTGGAATAAAATTGGTTAGGCTGATTATAGATAATCATTGCTGTCGCTAAAAAAATTACGATAACAAGAAAAATACTTAATCTGTATTTAAATTGATTTTTCTGAGCAAGATATTCAAAATAATACCAATAGAACAAAGCACCAAAAATAGCTATATAAATACTATCCTTCAATAAGAAAAAATCATGAACAACCGTGCCATTGAAAAATAAAACATGATGTAATATTATTGGTATAATTATTATATAGGCTGCTGTTAAAAAATTCTTATTAAGGACCCCCTCCCTACTTTTTCCCCTAAACAGTAGATATAAAAACGGTACCGAAGACAAAAAGAACGGAATAAAATTGATCACATATGTCTCAGTCAGTTTTAACCAGGCTCTTATCTCTAAAATGCTAGTATTATTCTCAGATAAACTGGAAAAGCCACTTCTTAACAAATATTTATTCTCATAGATAACCAAAAGATCATGAAGTCCAGATATTAATGAATATTGATAAACAGTCAACATTAACGCTAGAAGTGAAGTAATCATCACTATATAAAATATCGTCTTATACTTTTTATCTTTCGCCTTAAATAAGGCATACAAACAAATCGTCCCGGCCAATAATATGCCAAGCCATTCAGTATATACAGCAAGAAAATTAAAAATTCCCAATAACCACCAATAATAGTTACCTATTTGTTTCGAAAACAATATCTTAAACAAAATATAAGCTTCAATAATAAAAATTGTCTGGATAAGAGTTTCTGGAGAATAAACATTAGATTGAAACCACAGATTCAAGGGTAAAAATGTATAAATACCAAAACCTATAACCCCTGGCCAGTTAATCTTTTGGTTATTTTTTAAACTTAATAGAGAAATTATTAGAAAAATAAAATAGGCGCCAATGAAATGAAGGCATAAATTCAATATTTGAATTCCCAAGATAGTCGGTTTTAAACTTATAAGTTTAAAAATAAAATATGGTAATAAATATCCAAAAGGCGGATACGAAATATAATAATAATCACCTTGTTGGTTTTTGGGCATAAATAATACAGAGGTATTATCTATATTCTTATTGGCATCCCCATTATAATTGGCAATGGGATTAAAATTATATTGAGCAGCCCCACCATCGTAAAGTATAGAAACGACTCTAAGTGAGAAGGCAGTTAACCACTCATGATGAAAACTAAGTGGTCTGTCGATATTTGATAATCTGACTATTATGCTTATCAAAAAAATAACTAACAATAACAATACATTCTTTTTGGCAGCTGACATATATTATATTTAAGCTTTTATGCTGTATCAATTAACAACAATAACACTAGCCACGAGATTCGTGATAATCGTTTTCCGTATTTACTTTCCAAATATTATCTTTACTTTTAATCTTTTGAACAATATTATCAACAGCAACTATTGCCGTTAACATTGAATGATCCATATTATTATAACGATGCATGCCATTACGACCAATACAAAATAAGTTCTCAAAACCGTTCAAGTAGTCACGCACCCCGCCTATTTGATTATATGCTCCAATATAGGACGGATATGCTTTCTTGACTTTGATGACGGTTGAATCAACAACTTTATCTTGACTAATTATATTCATCTTTATAAGTTCATCTATTCCAAACTGAATCATTTCGGAATTACTCTTCTGCCATAAATTATCTTGTTCACTACAAACATATTCTAGTCCAATCCAAGCTTTATTAATATCAGCCAACATATACGGGCTCCAATTATTAAAAATTTGCAATCTACACATTTTAATATTTGGTTCTTGAATATATATCCAAGTATCTGGTATTAACTGATTTATAGTTTTAACTTTTGTTTTATTTTTGATATTTAGCTCATTCAGCAACAGTCCAACAGTAATAAAATCTCTATATTCCAGTTTAGATGAAATCTCCCTAACCTCCTCAGGGACTTTAGTAAAACAATTTATAAGATCTTTGATTGGCATTGTAGAAAAAATATAATCAGCGGAAATAGTTTGTAAATTATCATTCTTTAAATTTCTAACCGTTACCTGATCAACCTTATTATTATGGCTCTCAAAGCCAATAACTTCGTGCTCTAAATATATTTCTCCACCCGCATCTTCTATTTTTTGGGCTAGTTGCATCCATATTTGTCCTGGCCCAAACTTTGGATAAAAAAAGCTCTCTATCAAACTTGTTTCAATGCTGCTACTGTTTATTTTATTTACAAAGAATATCTTTTTCAAAGCATGGAAAACAGCCTTTTTAATAGAAAGACCTTTAACTCTTTGCGCGCCCCAGTCTGCATTTATCTGGCTGCAGGGTATGCCCCATATCTTTTCCGTATAATCTCTGAAAAATATCTGATAAAGCTCCTTACCGAAATGATTAATATAAAAATCTTCTAGAGTATTCTCGTTCTTAATGGGTGTAATCTTAATTTTTATATAACTAAATCCTATTTTTAATATTCTTACCAAACCTAACTTTTTAATAGTCTCGAGATTCAAGCTAATTGGATAATTAAAAAATTTCCTCAAAAAGAATATTCTAGATAATCGATTTCTCAATAGCATTACTGAATCTGTTTTTTCTGGATCCGGAGCATTCTTTTTATTAGATAAAGGAATCTTTCTGCCCAATAAAATATCATCTTTAGATGGGCTACCTTGGAGCGGAAAAATATCAAGCCAAAAGTTCACCACTCTCTCTGATTTTGAAAAAAAACGATGGCCTCCAATATCAATACGATTACCTTTATATTCAATGGTTCTAGATATCCCACCTAAACTAGAGTCCAACTCAAATATAATCGGTTTTATGTCGGTTTTTTTAAGAAGTTCATAGGCAGCAGTTAACCCTGCTGGACCGCCACCAATAATAATAGCTTTTTTCATAAGTATTAATAATATAAGCTTTGAAAACATCTTAAGTATATCATAATATTATAGAATTATAACAACCGATACTAAGCTATAATGCTTAGATAAGTCCCAATTATTACACTCGGTTCCGTTTGGCGCGATGCTGGTGGCTATCGTTGTGTGTCTGGTCTGTACGTCGATGGCTCTAAGCGCGCACTTGACCTCAGTTGGTTTGATGGTAACTTGATTACTCATTATCGTTTTCTTGGAGTCCGTAAGTAGGCGTTTAATCTTTTAATTATTTATTATCTTAGCCCTTAGACTTTTTGTCTCTTAGCCAAAAACCTGCTTCAAAAATGAAGTGGGTTTTTTAAAACGCTCTATTTCATTCCGCTTTAAAAGAAATATTAGCCATGTTTTTTGAATAATATTATGCTATAATAATATTAATATTAT
>CAIOGK010000120.1 GCA_903857815.1 Candidatus Falkowiibacteriota bacterium | reverse complement strand
GTTTTTCCCAATTAAAGTCATTTACTGCTCTTAGTTTAGCTTTTTTACCTAATGCTGCGAGCAAATTACTATTATTTTTTAATTTGATAATTTGTTTTTTTATATCTTCAATATTTTCAGGATTAACTAAAAATCCGCTAACTCCTTCCTCAACCGCATCCTTGACTCCGCCGGAATTACCAGCAATAACCATTTTTTCTGCTAAATTAGCTTCTAAATATACAATCCCAAATCCTTCAAAATCATCTCCGATTTCTCGTGCTGGCATAATAAAAATATCGCAAGCATGTAACCAAAGCCATTTTTCTTCATCAGTTAATTCTCCTAAAAAAATTATTGATTCACTTAATGGCGAAACCGACGCTAAAGAACGTAAATATTTTTCTTCAGCCCCTATGCCAGCAATAAAATATTTTATTTGCAAATCTTCCGCGCCCCAGTCGCTAAGCGCCTTAATAACTGAATCAACCCCTTTTCTTAAAGTTAAACGCCCCAAAGTAAGCAGAGTAAAATGGCCATTAAGTTGGTGGGCATCGCGTAGATTTTGGACATCTTCCTTGCTAGGGATGGCGATAATTGGCTCTATGCCAGGATTAACAATGGCGATTTTTTCCGATAACCTGAAATTAAAATCGGTTACCATTTTAGCTACGTGCGAATTAGCACAAATAATTTTATTCGCTTTGTTTAATATTAATCTTGTTAAAAATCTTTTACGACTAAATTTTATTGCCGAAGTAAAATCTAAGCCATGCAAAACAACACCATAGTCAAAGGATTTAATAAATGAAGCTATATAAGCAGCTGTCCCTAAAGGTAAAATTTGGCCAACTAAAAGATAATCAAACCCTGGTCTTTTTAATGTTTTTAATAAAACGCTAACCGCTTTAAGCCAGGAAAATTTATTAAATTCATTCATCAATTCTTGACGAGAATTATCTAATACAGAAATTTTTTCTTCCAAAGGCCAATACTTCACTATATTTGAATAGTAATTAGCTACTCCTCCTTTAAATGGAGGATATTCTAAAGTTATAAGTAAAGTTTTCATAATTTAAGAGATTTAAAAACACTAGTTAAATCTTCTTTTTTAAATCCGCCTAATAAATATAAAATGTAAAAATATAACATGCCGCCAATAGGAATTAAAATAAAAATATTAAAATAAACTTTTCCTAAAAATACCGTCGCCCCCATTAAGCTAGCCGCTAATAATGATTTATAAAAAACGATAAAGTTTTTAGCGGAGTGATAATTAATAACTTTTTTAACCAATAAAATACCAAGTAAAAACATCAAAATATTTGTAATCAGAACTGTAATACTTGCGCCAACCGCCTGAAAACGAGGAATCAAAATAAAATTAAGAATTACACTAAAAATAGTAACTATCCCCATATTCAAAGTATTTTGACGCTGTCTATCGCAAGCATTGAGTAATGAGCCAATAGGAAAATTAATAAAGATAAAAAATAAAGAAACAATCGATATTTGTAAAGGTAAAATAGCGCCGTTATAGCCGACTCTAAAAAGTAAAACAACTTTATCGGCCAATAAAACTATTCCAATAATTATCGGCCACGAAATTATAATTAAATAATTAATTGCTCTTTCAAACGAGATAACCAATTGGTCATGATTATCTTTCCAATAGGCACTCATCGCCGGATAAAGAGAGGCGGTAAAAGCCATTGGCAAAAACTGTAAAGCAAATATTATTTTAAAAGCAACTTGGTAAAGGCCAACCTGTTCATTTCCGGCAAAAAACGCCAATAATACCGAGTCAAGATACATGTATAATCTTTGAAAGATAGAATAAGCGGCAAACGGCCAACTAATTTTTAGTATCTCTTGAATAATTGGTTTATCGTAGAATATTTTTATAGCAATTTTTAACTTCCCCGCTACTATTGCCCAAGAATAAATAAAATTATATAAACTTGCTAAAGCTAAAGCCCCCATCGCCGGAATCAGGCCGCCATTTAGCAATAATGCGCTATAACCAAAAGTTAAAACTATTAATTGAAAAATAACCGAAGAAATGCTTTCATATTTTAAATTATGCCGCCCTCTAGCAACAGAGAAAAAGGTAGAGGTAAAAGAATCTAAAACCATGGAAATACAAGAAATGTATACCAATAACTTAACTAATGGGTCATAGTGTAGCCCATTAATTGATATAAAAACAACTGAAAGTGCTAAAATGGCCAAAGGAATTTTCATTCCCAAAATATTGCCCAAAAACCTTTCTGCCTTAGATTGGTCTTTAGCTATCTCGCGGGTTAAAATATTAGCAAAGCCCAAATCGATTAAAATAGCGAAAATCGTAGTAAAGGAGATAGCAAAATAGTATTTTCCCAAATCAGCCGGCCCAAGATATCGGGCTAACATCGTAAAATAAGCAAAAGAAATGACCTTTTGTAAAATCAAGGCCACTGTTAAATATGAAGTATTTTTAGCTATATTATGTATTTTTGTCATAATCACGGAGCTCTACCCGAGGGTCAACCTTATTATATCAGACTATTGATTAAATTTAAAAGTTAT
>CAIOGK010000119.1 GCA_903857815.1 Candidatus Falkowiibacteriota bacterium | reverse complement strand
GACGAGAACATCGCCGAGATACTAACTGGCCATTCTTTGGACGATATTGATTTTTAATCTGTTCTTTAGTATATTAATAGTATTGACCTAACATAATAAACAGACATGCCCAGGGTATTTTTTTTAACAAATACCTTTTGTCGCTCGAAATGGGCAGTTCTGCCAAACGATAAATTAACCTTTGGGCTAGTTTGTTATGTTGGGTCAATCAGGACTGCCCTTTTTGATTATTAAAAATAAATTATATGAACGACAAAAACGAACAAACAATTAAATATGCCTTATACTGCCGAAAGTCTACCGAAGACAGCAGTCGGCAAATTCTTTCTCTAGATTCACAAGAGAAAGAAATGCTACAATTAGCCGATTCTTTAAATTTGAGCATTGACTACAAATTTAGAGAAAGCAAATCGGCCAAGAAACCAGATAATCGTCCGCAATTTTCCGAACTTATCAATTTGATCAAGCGAGGTAAAATCCAGGGCGTTATCTGTTGGAAGATAGACAGGTTAAGTCGCAACCCGATAGACTCGGCAACTATTCAATGGCTCCTGCAACAGAATGAACTAAAAATAATCCAAACAATGGAAAGACAATATCTGCCAGGCGACAACGCCCTATTATTCAATGTAGAAAGCGGAATGGCCAATCAGTATATTTTAGACTTATCAAAAAATGTAAAAAGGGGAATCAGGGCTAAACTAGAAAAAGGCGGTTGGCCTAATTTAGCACCGCTCGGTTATTTAAACAAAGATAGTAAAATTATTATTGATAAAGCGAGGGGAAAATATATCGTCAAAATATTTGAGATGTATAAAACGGGTAAATATAGTGTTAAGGAAATCGCCGACACCTTATTTAAAGAGGGATTCAGAAGTCGGGCACATAATAAATATCATAAGAGCAAAATTCATAAAATGTTATCAGAATCTTTCTACTGCGGAATAATGGAAAGAGATGATGAAAAATATTTAGGCACTCATGAACCGCTAATTTCCAAAAAACTATTCGATGAAGTGCAAGAAATGCTAACTAAAAAATCCCACATCAAAAAACAAAATATTCCTTTCGCTTTTCGGGGCATGTTAAGGTGTGCCCAGTGTGGCTGTCTGCTAACAGCCACGAAGAAGAAAGGACGGCTAACTTATTATTATTGTACGAACGGCAAGAATGTTTGCGAGGAGCATAAGGCCTATATCAAAGAGGAGAATCTATCAACGGAATTGAACGGCATATTTGATAATTTAATCTTTGACGAAAAAGTCGTTAATCTCGTCTATCGGGCTAAGCAAAGAGAAAGCGGAAATGTCTTGTCTTATCTGGAAGAGGCTATCCTCGGTCTTCAAAATAGGCTCAAAACGCTCGAGGAACGCAAGAAAGTTCTAATAGACGGCTACTTGGATAAAGTCGTTTTAGAGGGCGACTATAAGGCGAAGAATCAAGTAATAGAAAATGAAATCGTTTTGATTAATAAGGACTTACAAGAGCTAGAAATCAAAAAACAGAGCCAAGATAATATTACTTTGGAACGGATAAGAAATGCGTTTTTAGAGCCTAAAATAATACAAAAAGCGTTTTTATTGCAAAAACCTGATGAACAGCGAAATACTCTAATTGATGTACTTTGGAACGCTAGCGTTGCCAACAAAAAAATCGCTAATATTTCTTTCAAAGAGCCATATAATGTCCTCTCTAAAATTGAAAATAAAAGCGATTTTAACTCAGTGCGGAGAGGGTGGGATTCGAACCCACGGTCGGTATTAGCGACACACGATTTCCAATCGTGCGCTTTAGACCACTCAGCCACCTCTCCTAAATTTGTATCCTCTAGCGCGAATGTATACACTTTTTGTTGCCACAAAACAACAGGCTAAAAAAAGCCCTACCACATACTTAGATGT
The DNA here is from genome assembly GCA_903857815.1 of Candidatus Falkowiibacteriota bacterium. Taxonomy (GTDB): domain Bacteria; phylum Patescibacteriota; class Patescibacteriia; order Patescibacteriales; family UBA12465; genus UBA12465. The sequence continues at coordinate 297 of CAIOGK010000119.1, read as the reverse complement.
GGTGATACTCAATCACTGGGCCAGGTGATGGAGCTGCATGTAAGCGCTTGCACCACTTAGGGTACATCGCCTCCATTATGTATACTGGTATCCCTCCATCCCCATGCAGAGGGATTTCAGATACCAGCCCGGAATTACACCGGAGTCCCTTCACTGGTTCATGACCCAGATCCAGGTAGGCCAACTGCGGTTATCCTTTGCCAAGGGATAAGCGAACTCACTCAATACAGCGTGAGTGAGGTTTATTACAGCGCGCTATCGCCGCCAGCAGCAATCTTATTCGGAAGGGAGCTGCTG
>CAIOGK010000118.1 GCA_903857815.1 Candidatus Falkowiibacteriota bacterium | reverse complement strand
TTGGTGATAAATTTAAAGATTTTAGCAAATCGGTTGTTAAGTCTATTCAAAAAACTGATTTTTCTTTTCCGGAAGTTAGTTTAAAGTTTAAGTTTAAACATAAGAAAAATTTTTGGCAGAAAGAAATTATTAGACAGCATAAAATTTTTAATTCTAAATTTAAATTAAGTAAATCGGAAAGATTGGAAATGGCAGAGATTAAGGCGGCTTGGTATAAATCAATTCTTTCTTTTGTGGTTGTTTTAATATTAATTATTATTCCCATCAAATTGTTTTCTTATTTTGAATTATTAGATGTTAGTAGCCTGGAGTCTCGGATTATGGATAAATCAAAAGCCGCTTTTAACAATTTATTAGCGGCCGCTGATTCAGTCTCGGCGCTTGATTTTAAAGAGGCGGACGCTGAGTTTTCTAAAGCGGGACAAGGATTTTTAAAAGCTCAAGATGATTTAAGTTTGATTAGCGATTCTTTACTTTTCTTAGCTTCTTGGTCAAGTGACCCTAAAATAAAATTAGCCGCAGAAAGTAAAAAGTTTTTGGCAGCGGGAGCAGTAAGTTCATCTTTGGGAAAAAATTTAGTTTTAGCGACCGATAGTTTGTTTAGTAAAAAAGAATTAGATTTTTCTGTAGCCTTGGAAAATTTTTCTAAGTATGGTCATTTAGCAGTTAGTGATGCTAAACAGTTAGATAAAATAGTTAGTAGTATTAATTCAAAAAATTTACCCCTGGAATATCAAGATAAATTTTTAGCGCTTACCGAACAGTCTCGATTATTAAGTTCTAATTTAGAGAATTTTGTTGTCGTGGTTGATAAGATGAAAGAGATTCTGGGATTGAGTAAAGATAAAAGATATTTATTAATTTTTCAAAATAATGCCGAGCTTCGAGCTTCGGGAGGCTTCCTCGGTAGTTATGCTTTAGTAGATTTGAGTGGTGGTAAAATTAAAAATTTATCCGTTCCTGGCGGAGGGTCATATGATACTGAAGGAGCAATGCAAGTTAAGGTTAAGGCGCCAGAGCCGTTGTGGCCGTTGAATCCGCTTTGGCATTTTTGGGATGCAAACTGGTGGCCTGATTGGAAAACTACTTCCAAAAATTTGATGTGGTTTTATGAAAAAAGTAATGGGCCAACTGTTGATGGCGTTATTGGGTTGACGCCAACGGTAGTTGAGAGACTTTTAGAAATTACCGGACCAATTGATTTAACCGCTGAATATGGAATTATTGTTGATAGTAAAAATTTTTGGGAAACTGTTGAAAAAATAGTTGAACACAAAAATTTAGTAAAGACTAATCCGAATGAAACAATTGTTTTTAAAGATTCTAAAGAAGCATTAAAATCATCCGTGCCGCTAGAACAGGGTTTAGAAGAAAATGTAGAAAATAAACCTAAAAAAATTATTGGTGATTTAATGGCAAAAATATTAGAGGTTTTACCATCTAAATTAACTCAAGATAATTTGGTTAAAATAATTTCTTTGTTTGAGGATAGTTTAGCCGAAAAACAAATCATGTTTTATTTTACCGATCTGGTTTTACAGGAAGAGGTTAGTCAACGTAATTGGGCTGGTGAAGTTAAAGATACTAGTCGTGATTATTTAATGGTTATAAATACTAATATCGCCGGTCAAAAATCAGATAGAAAAATGACGGAGAGAATCGAACACTTATCTAAAGTTAGTTCCGATGGAAGTATAATTAATACGGTTAAAATTTTTAGAACCCATAATGGCGTTAAAGGTGAGGCGTTAACCGGTGCCCGTAACGTTAATTGGTTAAGGGTTTATGTTCCAGAAAATAGCCGTTTAATTTCTGCTTCTGGATATATTAATCCTGATTTTTCTACAGCGGAAAAACCAGATAGTTCTTGGGAAGATAGTAAGTTCTTGCAAAATGAAAAAGATGCTAAGACGGATTTGGTAACCGGTCTTAAAATATATCCCGAAAATGGTAAGACGGTTTTAGCGGGTTGGGTAGTGGTCGATCCCGGGGAAACGGTTGAGATAAATCTAGAATATGAATTACCATTTAATTTTTTCGAAGATAATAACGATCGTGGTGGATTTTTAAATCGTTTAAATAAAATTCTTAATCCTGAGTCTGAGGATTTATGGTCGTATTCTTTATTGGTTCAAAAACAGCCAGGGGCAAAGCCTAGTGATTTTTATAGCCGGCTTTACGTTTCTGATGGCATAGATGCTTTTTGGAAACATCCTGAAAATTTAAATTGGTTTAATGGTTGGGAAATTTCTAATCAGGTAAACGCCGATAAATATTTTTCGGTTTTGCTTAAAAAATAAATAAATTAAATATATGCCAGAAATACGAAAGATGAAAAAGTTGATTAGAATTGATAAAGAAAGCTCTTCTGGACTTTCGGCGTTTACTGAAAGGCCGGTACCGACTGAACATGAGGTCGCTAGTTTTGAACGGGTGATCGAAATGGAGGCTAGACACCAAGAGATTGATTCTAATTTAACAGAAATCTATCGTGATAAAAAAGGAGCGATGGTTGATGTGAAAAGAATGAATATAAAGAAACGACAGCTTTTTATAATTAAGTCATTTAAGCGATTATTAGTTTTTAGTTTGTTGGCGCTCATTGCTGGTTTTGCTTATTTTTATTTTTTCGGTCGCGGTAATGATATGGGTGGCTTAGAATTCTCTATTATTGCTCCTGAAAGAATTGTAATCGGAGAAGAATTTTCTTATCAAGTCGAATATTATAATCCGACTAAATTCGCAATGTCCCAAATGAAGTTAGAGCTTAAATATCCTGAAAATTTTATTTTTTCAACGGCCTCTATTTCTCCATCTACCGGTAGTTATGGGTTCAGCTTACCGGATTTAGCTTCGGGCGCAAGAGGTTCGATAACAGTAACTGGCATGATTATTGATAAGCCGGAAGCGGTAAAAATAATTTCTGGTCGCCTAAGTTATGTTCCGCTTAATTTTTCTAGTGAGTTTAAAAAAGAAATTTCCGATGCAACTATTGTAAGTGGGCCCGGATTTCAAATTGGTATAGATTCACCTAATATGGCTTTCATAAATCAGGACAATGAGTTAAGTCTTTCATTTTTTGATGTTGAAAATAATTATCTTGGTGATTTTAATTTAGAGTTTATTCTACCAGAAGGAGCGACTGTTAGTTTGGAAAATGAGACTAATGATAAACAAGTCAGTTCGAGTATAATTACCACTGCTAACCCAGTTGGTATTAAAAAAATGGTTATTACAAAAAATGAGCTTGGCGGCTGGACAATCTCTGGCTTAGAAAAAGAAGCGGCAATTGAGAAAATAAATTTTAAATATCAAATGAAAGACCAACCGCTTAGTGCTCAAATTATGATTCGTTTAAGCAAGCGCTCGACCGATGGTCAAAAATACATATTTTGGGAAAAGGCAATTAGTCCAGAGATTATTAAAAGTGATTTAAATTTAACATTGTTTTCGAATGGTTCAAAAAATAATGGAGCGGCTAGTTTTGGTGATACTTTAAATTATACTTTGAATTACAGTAATAAAGGAGAAAATACTTTTAAGGATGCGGTTATTATGGCCGTTTTAACGGGACCATTTTTAGATTGGGATTCTTTTAAAACTGAACAAGAGGGCGATGTTAGGACTGGAAAAATGATAGTTTGGACTAAAAAAGATATTGCCGCTTTAGCAGAAGTTAAGCCTGGAGATGAAGGAGAAATAAACTTTTCTATAGCTGTTAAAAATTATCAAGATAGTGATTTTGGTAAAGATTTACAAATTTCTGCTTATTCACAGTACGGAGTTAATAATAAAGAGTCAGCTGAGGGGCAAAATAAAAGTAATGTGATTATTACTAAAATTAATAGTGACCTTTCTTTAATTGAGCAGGTGAGATATTTTGATGATAATAACGCCCCTGTTGGTTCTGGGCCTTTACCGCCAAAAGTCGATCAAAAAAGTAGTTTTAAAGTTTTTTGGACAGTAAAAAATAATTTACATGAAATTAGTGGAGCTGAAGTCGTTCTTAATTTGCCAGCTCAAGTTAAATGGGATGCCGGATCCTCAGTTAGTACGGGGAATATTTATTATGATGAAGCTAAGCATGCGGTTATTTGGAGTATAGGAAGATTGCCAGTTTCTATTTATCAGGCTGATGCCGCTTTTTCTATCTCAGTTACCCCAGCCGCTTCCGATCAAGATAAGATACTAATTCTTTCTCCTGGTTCGATTGTTACCGCTCTCGATAATGAAACTCAATCCGTAATAACTAAAAAAACTGAACCCAAAACTACTAAGTTGGAAGATGATGATATTGCGAGTTTAAATAATTCGGGAAGGGTTGAATAGTTATTATGTTTAAGATAATAAAAACAAAAAAAAATGGTTTACGCCAAGGAGAGTTAAAGACTCCTCATGGTATTTTAGAAACGCCATTTTATATGCCAGATGCTACTCGAGGCTTTGTTAAGTTAACGGATAACGAAGAGATAAAAGCAACTGGAACCAAGGCTTTGGTAGTTAATACTTTTCATCTCTACTTGCAACCTGGCTTGAAGATAATTAAAAAAGCAGGCGGAATTCATAAATTTATGAATTGGTCGGGTCCATTACTTTCTGACTCTGGCGGTTTTCAAGTATTTTCTTTAATTCACAAGAATAGCCAGATGGGAAAGATTACTGATGATAAAGTTATTTTTAAATCACCGCTTGATGGCTCAAAACATGAATTAACTCCTGAAAAATCTATTCAAATTCAATTTGAATTGGGGGTTGATATGATGGTTTGTTTAGATGATTGTCCGCCTAATGAATTTTCTCGTTTAGATTTAGAAAAAGCGGTTGCACGTACTCTGGCCTGGGCAAAAAGATGTAAAGTTGAGTATGAAAAACAAATCAGAAAGCGCCGTTTAATAGGGGCGAAGCGTCCATTATTATTTTCAGTGATTCAAGGTGGTGCCGAGATAGATTTAAGAGAATACTGTACTAAAGAGTTAGTAAAAATTGGTTTTGATGGTTATGGATATGGTGCACGGCCAGTTGATAAAGAAGGAAATTTTTTGGCGGAAGTTTTAAGGCGAACTGCTAGTTTCATTCCAGTAAATGCACTTCGCTTTGCTCTAGGTATTGGGACCCCAGAAGATATTAAGCAGTGTGCTCTAATGGGTTGGGATATGTTTGATTGCGTGATTCCAACACGAGAAGGAAGACATGGGAAGCTGTTTTTAGAAAAACAAAAATTAAAATATAAAACTATTAATATTAATAATGCTAAATTTGCTCTTGATTTTAAGGCAATTAATGAAACTAGTCATGTATTGGAGTTAAAAAAACACTCTCGAGCTTATTTGCATCATTTATTTCGTTTACAGGAGCCATTAGGTCACAAACTAGCTAGTTTAAATAATCTAGAGTTTTATCAAAACGTTATTAAAAGCCTTGATAAAATATAGTTTTTACATTATACTAGCTGGGTAATTAATAATTTATAACCTACTATGAACACCAAAATCATTGCCACTATCGGACCAAAAAGTGAATCTCCTGAAAAACTCACAGAGCTATTAAATGCGGGAGTTGATATTATTCGTGTAAATTTTTCTCATGCTAGTTATGATCAGTATAAGAGAATCAGAAAATTTATTTTGGAATTTAATTTAGCGCATGCGAGAAATGTTGCTATTTTACTTGATCTTCAAGGGCCAAGAATTAGAGTCGGGAAAATGCCAGAAGGTGGAGTTTTGTTGGAAGAAGGAAAAATTTATGATTTTATTTTTTCACTAGAACCTTATAAAAGAGGGGGCGTTATTCCAATTGATAATAAAGATTTAGTGCTTGATATTAAAAAAGATCAGCCATTATTTTTATGTAATGGCGAGATAGAATTAGTTGTTAGTTCTGTTAAGGGAAAAACTATTAGTGCTAAAGTTATTCATGGTGGCTTGCTTACTTCCAACAAGGGTATCAATGTCCCGGATACTAATATGCGTAAAGGTGGGCTTACTCCTAAAGATATCAAGGATTTAAAATTTGGTTTGAAGGTAGGCGCAGAATATATCGGGCTATCTTTTGTTCAGACTCCAGCGGATGTTTTGAAATTAAGAAAACTGATTGGTAAAAATAAAAATGTTAAGATAGTTTCAAAAATAGAAAGAGCAATCGCTTTAAAAAATATTGATAAGATTATTGTTGTTTCCGATATGATAATGATTGCTCGTGGTGATTTGGGGATTGAAACGCCGATTGAAGAATTACCAATTGTTCAAAAGAATTTAATCAGACACGCTCATTGGCATAAGACGCCAGCAATTATTGCAACTCAAGTTATGACTTCGATGATTAAAAATCAAAGTCCAACTCGTGCTGAAATTAGTGATATTGCAAATGCAGTTTTAGACGGAGCAGATATAGTGATGTTGTCCGATGAGACAGCCGTTGGGGACTATGCTTTGGCCGCTGTTAAAATGTTGAAAAAAGTTATTGATAGAACTGAACAATACATTAATAAAACTTGTATTAATTTTTAATTATTATTTATGAAAATTATATCTATTACCGCCCGAGAAATTTTAGATTCAAGAGGGAACCCAACTATCGCCGCCAAGGTTACTTTGGATAATGGTTCTATCGGAACAGCTATGGTTCCTAGCGGAGCTTCAACTGGAAGTTATGAAGCAGTTGAATTAAGGGATGGAAATAAAAATTTATATAATGGCCAAGGAGTTTTGAATGCTGTTCAAAATGTTATTGAAAAGATTGCCCCGGTTTTGATTGGCTTAGATCCTGAGGACCAAAAAAAGATTGATGAAACTATGTTAACTTTAGACGGTACTGAAAATAAAGCAAATTTAGGTGCGAATGCGATTTTGGCAGTATCATTAGCAGTTGCGAGGGCGACTGCCGCTGGTTTAAATCAGCCATTATATTCTTATTTAACCAAATTTAATCCAGACTTTTCCGGAACATATTTTTTACCGATGCCAATGATGAATGTTTTAAATGGCGGTAAGCATGCTGATTGGGCAACTGATATTCAGGAATATATGATTTTACCGGTAGGAGCTAAAAATATGGCACAGGCGGTAAGAATGTGTGCCGAAATATATCAATCTTTGAAAAAAGTTTTAAAATCTAAAAAATATACAATTTCAGTTGGGGATGAGGGTGGTTTTGCGCCAGCCGTAAAAAGTAATGAAGAAGCTTTTGAATTATTAGCTGAAGCGGTTACTACGGCCGGCTATAAATTAGGGGTTGATATTATTTTTGGGATTGATGCTGCGGCTACAGAATTTTTTGCTGATGGGAAATATAATTTACATAAAGAAGGAAAGTCTTTAGATAGTTCCGAATTAGCTGCTTTTTATGCTGATTTAATGACTAAACATCCGATTTATTCTTTTGAAGATATTTTTGCCGAAGATGATTGGAGTGGATTTCAAGATTTCTTGAAAAATAATTCTCAAGTCCAATTGGTTGGCGATGATTTATATGTTACTAATGTTCAAAGATTGGAAAGAGGGATTAAAGAACATACTTCCAATTCTATTTTAATTAAACTTAATCAAATTGGAACTTTATCGGAAACAATTGATGCTATATTATTGGCGCGTAGAAATAATATGACGGCTGTAATTTCTCATCGTAGCGGGGAAACAGAAGATGCTTTTATTGCTGATTTAGCGACCGCTATGGGGACTGGACAGATTAAAACTGGCGCTCCAGCTCGTTCTGAAAGAACTGCTAAATATAATCGATTAATGGAAATTGAGAATGAATTGGGCAATAAATCCATATTAGCTAAATTTCCTTTTTTCTTAAATAATTAAAATAAAAAATCGCCTGCTATAGGCGATTTTAAATATATGATGCAATTATTATTTTTTGCTGTTTCCGCTTTAGTCTTGTTGTTTGGACATTTTTTAGTTTGGTTATCAGTTGTTAAATTTTTTAGTTTAGTAACTGTTAGTGCTAAATTAACCGTGGCCCTGGTTATCGTTTTTATGTTTATATCGGCTATCGCATCATCGTACATGATTCATAAATGGGACAATATTTTTACTCGTTGGTATTATATGACTTCCGGTTTCTGGATAGGGCTTATTTTAAATTTTGGTTTAATGATTCTGGTTGTTTTGATTATTAAATTAATTAGTAGCTTGATTGGGTTTAATGTCGAGCCACAGTTACTGCAAACCATTTTGATTGCTGGAACCTTGATTATCTCGGTATTTGGCCTTTATAATGCCTTCACTCCAAAAGTAAAAGAGTATGAAATTAAAGTTAAAGATTTGCCGGTTTCTTGGTATGGAAAATCGGTAGTTCAGATTTCTGATGTTCATTTGGGTCCAGTTTACCGTAGGCACTTTTTCTCGAAGGTGATTGATAAAATAAATAAATTAGAACCAGAGGCGGTATTTATTACTGGTGATTTATTTGATGGGATGGAGGCGGATTTTTCTTGGATGCATGCTCCATTTGCAAAACTTAAGACCAATAAAGGGGTTTATTATTCTTTTGGTAACCATGATTTATATTTAGGTTTTGATAGAGTTAAGGATTTGCTTAAGGATGGTCAAGTCAAAATTTTAGATAATAAATTAGTAGTGGTTGATGATTTGCAAATTATTGGAATCAGTTATTCTTTTAACCAAGACTTTGATTTATATGAAGCTATTTTAGAAAACTCAGGATATGATGAAGCTAAGCCGAGTATCTTACTTTATCATGAGCCCAAAAATATTAATCTCGCTATTAAAGCCGGAATTGATTTACAACTTTCTGGCCACACTCATCGAGGACAGCTTTTTCCTTTTGGCGCCTTAGCTAACCTAGCGTATAAAGGTTATGGTTATGGTTTATTTATTAAAGATAGTTTCTCTTTGATAGTTAGTAGTGGTTTAGGTACTTGGGGTCCACCGATGCGCACGCCAAATCGTAGTGAAATAGTAAAAATAACATTACAACCTTTATAAATAGAATTCATTAATTTTTACTCAAGATGAAACTAAATAATTTATCACAAGTTTTAAAAGACCAGCCGAAGTATCGGTATGTCCAAGTTAATAAATTTCTTTTTCAAGATTATATTTCTGATTGGAGTGAGGCTTCTAGTTTGCCAAAATCTTTACGAGAAGAATTAGCTTTAGAATGTCCGTTAGAAATAAAAGCTGATATTTTCGAGGATCAGGGGCGTAAGTTAAGTAAAAAAGCTTTAATTTATTTAGAGGATGGCGAATCGGTAGAAACAGTTTTAATTAGACAGAAAGCCGATAAAAAATTAGAAAAAGATATGGAAGGCAGCGATGCAAAAGCTGATGCTCGGGCACATCGTAATACTGTTTGTATTTCTAGTCAGATTGGTTGTCCGCTCGATTGTTCTTTTTGTGCTACCGGTCAATCTGGTTTTAAGCGCAACCTATCAGCTGAAGAAATAGTTGAACAAGTAGTATTTTGGCAGAGATTACTTAAACAAGAAGCTAAAGATGAAAAAGTCGATAATATTGTTTTTATGGGAATGGGTGAGCCGTTTTTAAATTATAATGAATTTATTAAAGCGGCTAAATTTATTAATAATCCTGAAACTTTAAATATTGGCGCAAGAAGAATGTCTGTTTCTACGGCCGGAATAACCGAAGGAATAAAAAGATTAGCCGGAGAAAAGCTACAGATGAATTTAGCAATTTCTTTGCATGCCTCGACTGATACTTTGCGTCGTAAATTGATGCCGGTTGCTAAAAAATATGAATTGGAGGATATCTTTAGGGCGGTTGATGATTATATTAAAAAAACTGGACGTCGCGTTATGTTTGAATATTTAATGATGAAAGGAGTTAATGATAGCCAAGCTGATGCTGAAGAATTGTCTATTTTAATGAGAAAACCATTATATCTTATAAATCTTATTCCTTATAATGAAACTGGGCGTTTCCAGGCTTCAACTAGAGAAACAATCGATCATTTTAAAAATACTTTAGAAAAAAAAGGTGTCTCCGTTACCGTTCGTCTTAGTTTTGGTTCCGATATCTCGGCTGCTTGTGGCCAATTAAAAAGAAGTGTGGGCGCGAAGAAAAAGATGTTTGATTAATATCATCAATATTTTTTGTAAATGAAAAACCCGACTTTTGATTAGCCGGGTTTTTTGAATGTAGTGATTAATTATTTGTTAGATGCCTTGAGGCAATAATTTATGAGCCGCTTTAATTCTAGCGGAGTAGGTGCTAATTTTATCATGATAAGATTTCCGAGAAATATTATCCTGTTGATAAAGAATGTAATGAATACGCCCACGGCAGTTATACTCCAAAATAAATTTAGGAACCCTTTTCTTTATTCTCCTTATCAGTTCTTGTAAATCTAAAAAAGAATCGATTTCTTTATTAGACTCCAGGTTTAATAGGGGAATATTTTTAAACGGATAGCCGTTATAAATCTTACTCCTTAAGTTTGTTGTCCCCCAAAAATGCATCATTTGCTCTAATTTTATTTGAGCTGCTTGGTGAAATTTAGCTAAAGCATCGATTTCGGCGTTTTTCTGTTCAGTAATTAGTTCGTTGGTTGCTTTAACCAAAAATTTGTTAATACCGCCGTGATGATCGGTATTGAAATCGAGAGTTGCTTGTGCTTGATAAGCTCGTAATAATCTTTCGACTGGCTGGTTTTTGGTGTTTAAATCCCGTTTTACAGCCTCATCAGCAAGATATTTCCAGGAACTAGGGATGCGATATCCCGATTGGATGAGCGCCGGTAGGCAGGTTTCGGTGTGTTCATGTTTATGACTAATCCATAATTTTATTTTTCCACTGTTTCTTAGCTGGAAATTTGCCCAAAGACGACACTCTTCGTCGTCATCAGGAGTAAAGTCGAGAATATAGGCTTCCTCATTTTTTTGTAACTCTTTTGTTATAAGTTGAGAAAATTGAGTTGGCTCTACGTGCACAGTACCATCCATTTGTAGAAACATGGCGGCAGCCGGAAAAATAAGATAGGGCTGATTACGGTCAAAAAAAATAATTTTTTGTTTCATTTTTTGCTTTTTTAGAGTTTATTTTTATAAAAGGACTTTTTTATTGATGCTGGGATATTACAACTTTTTTGATTAGTTGTCAAATAGGATACTTATCTAGTATAATGACTTTATAAATAAAAATAAAATGATAAAAAAACAGAAAAAAATTTTATTAGGAGGACAAGAAATATTCTATACCCTTAGATCATATCGCTTATCACGTCGTTTACGTTTGCTTATTTATGGTAATGGAGAAATATCGGTTACCAAGCCGGTTTTTGTTAATGAAAAGACAGTTGAAGACTTTTTGGTTAGTAAGGCAGATTGGATTTTAAATAAAATTGCAATCCAAAAAAAAACAATTATAACTCCTGGTAGCGAAGATTCTTTGGAAAGTTACCGTTTAAATAAAAAACGAGCCGCTATTTTAATCAATAATCGTTTAGAATATTTAAATCAGTTTTATAAATTTAAATATCATAATGTAAGCGTAAGAAGGCAGCGGACTAGGTGGGGAAGTTGTTCAAAAGCGGGTAATTTAAGTTTTAATTATCGTTTAGTATTTTTACAGCCAGACGAGGTCGATTATATTATTGTGCATGAATTATGTCATCTGAAAGAATTTAATCATTCGGCTAAATTTTGGGCACTAGTTGCGCAAATGGTGCCTGATTATTACAATTTAAGAAAAAGATTAAAAATGGCCTAATATCG
>CAIOGK010000117.1 GCA_903857815.1 Candidatus Falkowiibacteriota bacterium | reverse complement strand
TTAGTTTTTTGCCTTAATATTTATTGTTGTGGTTCTGCAAAATAATATCAATAATTTATATAATAAAATTATGAAAAATTCTCTTCTAAAAATTTTCGCATTAATTACTTATGTTGCTATGGTGACTGTGAACTTTTTGGCTAACAGTCTGCCAATTAATCAGCGCTCTACTGGAGATATATCAGACGCTTATCAGAATTTATTTGCTCCGGCTGGGTTAACTTTTTCCATTTGGGGCTTGATATACCTCTTATTGGCCGGATATGTAATATATCAATTTATCAAAAGTAATCCAGAAAAAGAAAAAGTTGTTAATCAAATAAATCCGCTTTTTATTGCTACTTCAATAGCCAACATCTTGTGGATATTTGCTTGGCATTATGATTATATTGCTCTCTCGGTTCTTATTATGGTGGCGCTGCTTTTTCTTTTAATTAAAATTGCTGATGTTATCCGTGTTTCAAAGTTTTCTGCAGTAGAAAAGCTTTTTATTAAAACTCCTTTTAGTATCTATTTTGGTTGGATTACTGTTGCGACGATTGCTAATATCACTGTATTTTTAGTAAGTCTCAATTGGAATGGATTTGGTATTTCCGCTTATGTTTGGACCAGCATTGTCTTGCTAGTTGGAGCGCTAATTGGAATTTTACGGATGAATAAAGACAGAAACATTGCTTATGGATTAGTGCTTGTCTGGGCTTATTTGGGCATATTACTCAAGCATGTTTCTGCCGCTGGTTTTAATGGAAAATATCCTAATGTTATCGTTACTGTCATCTTATGCTTAGTCTTATTCATATTTTTTATTGGAAGGATAATTTATAAAAACAAATAATTAATTTTCGAAAAAAGCGCATGAAGTTATTTATGAAATCGGCATAAAAAAAGATACTATGAAAAAAGAAAAGTAATTTTATTCAGCTGTGCTTTAGTATGGAGATGCACAATTTAATTCACAAGAAAATTTAGATAAAGTTTTTTCTTTTTTAGCTAAATATTTAAAATAAAAATTAAAAATATGAAACAAAATAAATTGATAATCATCGGAGTAGCTATGGTTATTGTACTAGCTATGGTGGTGATAATTATTCAAAATCAGACCAATATTAATACCACGGGGAATGTACCAAGTGAAAACAATATAATAAATAAAACTAATGATAATGTGAACATTGTCGATGATAATGACTATATTGTTGCTCATGATCAAATAGCTAGTTTACCAATCGAAACCTTAAGCACCGAAGAAAGAGACGGCCTAATAATGATGCGAGAGGAAGAGAAGTTAGCGCATGATGTTTATCTTACCCTATATGAAAAGTGGGGCGTTAATGCTTTTAGTAATATAGCGAAAAGTGAGTTAACTCACACGGAGTCTGTTGGATACTTATTAGAAAGATATAATATTGAAGATCCGGTTAAAGATAATACCATTGGAGCTTTCTCAAACAAAACATTCTCTGACCTATATACTAGTCTTGTTGCTAAAGGACAAAAATCTTTAGTATCCGCCTTAATGGTTGGTGCCACTATTGAAGATTTAGATATCAAAGATTTAAATGAATTATCCGCAAAGGTTAATAATCAAGATATCTTAGAAATTTATGCCAATTTAACTAGAGGATCTCGTAATCATTTAAGATCATTTTCTAAGCAATTAGCAAAGCAAGGCGAAACATATTCGGCTCAGTATTTATCTCAGGAGGAGGTTGATAATATTATAAATTCAAGCCAAGAAAGAGGAAATAATTAAGATTAGATTATTTTAAATAAATTCAAAATTGATTGAGTCTTTAATTATTATTTATTATTAGCCACACTATTTCGAACTTCGTCTACGACCCAGAGCATTGAAGAAAAATGAGTCTTTCGGCTCATTTTTTGTTGTATTTAGAATATGATATAATATGATTATGAAAAAAGAACAAATAACAAAAAATAATAGTATTGCCGTTTATCAGGCAAAAAATGGGGCTATTGAACTGCGGGCTGACTCTAAATTGGAAACTGTTTGGGCTACCCAGGCTCAAATAGCTGATGTTTTTGATATTGAAAGATCTGTTGTTACAAAACATATTAATAATGTTATAAAAACAGGTGAATTGAACGAAAAGTCAGTATGTGCAAAAATTGCACATACTGCCACAGATGGCAAAGTGTATTCTGTAAATATGTATAATTTGGATGTAATTCTAGCTGTCGGTTATAGAACTAACTCATCCAGGGCCGTTATGTTTAGACAGTGGGCCACTAAAACTCTTCGAGAATATATAACTAAAGGTTTTTTGATAAATAGATTGAAAATAAAAAATAATTATCAACAGTTCATAAATGCGATTCATGATATTAAAAAACTCATTCCAACTGAGTCAAATATTGACACCGACAGCATACTGGAGCTAGTAACTGCTTTTGCAGATACCTGGGTGTCCTTAGATGCTTATGATAAAGACAATCTAGTTACTGTAGGTAATACCAAAAAACAAGTTAATCTAACGGCTAAACAACTCAATAAATTTTTAAGTGAATTTAAAGAAGAATTAATTAAGAAAGGTGAAGCAACTGATATCTTTGGTCGAGAAAGACAAAAAGATGTCTTGGCTGGAATTATTGGCAATGTTATGCAATCATATAGCGGTAAAGCACTATATTTCACCATTGAAGAAAAGGCGGCTCATTTATTATATTTCATTGTAAAGAACCATCCATTCATTGATGGCAATAAGAGAAGCGGCGCGTTTGCTTTTGTTTGGTTTTTAAGGAAGGCAGGCCTACTCAATCGTTCAAAAATTACTCCACCAGCTTTAACGGCACTGACCTTATTTATTGCTGAGAGTGACCCTAAAAATAAAGAGAGAATGATTAAGGTAGTCTTACAGTTATTAAAATAATAAAATACAGTTAATATTTTAACTAAAATCAATAATTTTATATGTTAGACTACCGAATCATTCCCGCCACCAAAAAAGACCTAAAAACCTGCGAACAGCTTGGTAAGTTTAAGGAATTCCGAGAGGCTTCCGGAGATTATATTGATGCCAAATTTTTTGCGCATTACTTAAGCCGAGATTTCTTTTTAGTGGTAAAAAAAGAAGAGGAAGTAATCGGCTATTTAGTCGCCGAAAAACTCAGAGCTAGAGGAGCGGTTATTTGGTATTTAATGGTCAAACCAAAATATCGCAATCTTGGCCTAGGCCACAAACTATTAGAAGAGTTTGAAGTCAGGTGCCGAAAAAACAAAATAGAATGGATCAATTTATACGCTTTAGATAATAAAAAAACTAAAAACTTCTACAAAGACCTTGGCTATAGTTCTGGTGAAAGAGAGAAGGAGTTTATCAAGCTATTAAACGTGAAGAGATTTAAAGATTTAAGGATATAATTTTTAAACCACTGATTTTATTGGAAATAAACTCAAAATAAATCAAAATAGTTGTATCCTAATAATTTTATTGGATTATAGGTCAAATTCCTATTCATTATTAGCCACACTCTTTCGAATCTGATCCTTATCCTATTTTTTAAATATCAATTATTCAGTATAATAGAGATATTAATATACATATCATTTATAGTATGCAATTTGTTATAATGACGGTTGGCAAAACTCATTCAGGCAAAACTACTTTTGGCAAAAAGATTGCTAATAAAATAAAACACTCCTGTCTTTTGGATTCTGACGAAGTGGCTGATTTTTTAAGTAGTAAATTTCCTGATTTGTACGACAAGGATTTTACTAAGGATTCTAATGAATTATCTTCAGGATATTACCTTAAATTAATGGTTCTACTAGATATCTATAAACAAGCCTTAAAAACTAATTTACCAATTATTTCAACCAGCGCTAACGCTGATAAAAATAGAAGAGCAAAGATCAGAAATTTAGCAAAGAAATCTGGTAGAAAAGTAATTATAGTTTATTTTAACTTATTGGATAAGTTGTTGCTTACAAGGATTAAGGCCTCAAAACGCTCAACCAAAAACTTTACTGATTTACTTATCAATAAACAGTCGCCAAGATTTGAAATTCCAAGTAAAAAAGAGGCTGATTATTTTTTTGAAATTACGGATGAAGTTTCTGGTGAAAAAGTGTTTAAAGAGGTTATAAAAATAGTTACAGAATAAAGTTA
>CAIOGK010000116.1 GCA_903857815.1 Candidatus Falkowiibacteriota bacterium | reverse complement strand
TTTGAGTAACCAAATTAAAAAAATAAACATAACCATGAATGAAAAGAAAGAAATGGATTCTTTAATTTCTAACATGGAACAAATAAATACTAAAATAAAAACTGACTTTTTATCAGTTGACCCAGCTTATCAAGAAAAAATTAACAATGCCTTGCCTCCGGTTTATTACATTCTTCCCTTTGTTGACGCCATGGAAAGTTTAGAAAAAAAACACTCCATAAAACAAACTATTAATTTTAGTCAACCATCGCCATCGTCAATCGCCGAAGGCGCAATCCCATTAATGGTCGTAACTTTTAATTTAACAATTGAGGAAAGTAATATTGATAATTTCATAAATTATTTAAAAGATTTTGAAAAATTACCTTATTTTGCTTCAATTGATAGTATTAGTTATCAAAGTTCTGGTAAAGCTGGCTGGCAAGAAAATTCAATAATCAATATAGTCGGTAGTCTTTATGCTCATCAATAAAATTAAAATTGAAAAAAAAATCAGTCGTGATCAGATTATTTATATCTCAGCCTTTATTATATATGCGACCATCGTCGTCGTTCTATTTGTTTATTCAATTAAATTTTTAGGAAAAACAATTAATTCCGCCTTTACTCAACCCTTAACTTCAGATATAGAAGCAAAATATGGGCAACTGCATCTAGATGATTACCAGGTAGTTGCTACTAAGCTCGGGCTTACATCGCCTACTATTTACCAAGAAGCCCAACCAGAGCAAGCTAGCAACCAACAAGAGCAAGCGAGCTCGACTAATGATACAACTAACGATACGGGCCCAACTACTACCCCATTAGCAAGTGCTACGACCGCAGATATTGTTAGCCCAAATAACGATTTGTCAGTTTCCAATACAAATTCTGAGACAGAAACCAAGCCGACTATTTCAATTATTAATTCTACCTTAACTGCCGGTTTAGCAGCCGGACTTAAAACCAGCCTGCAACAAGTTGGCTTTGAAATTTTAAATACTGGCAATATTCGCCCTAGCGAACCAACAACGGTAATCAAAGTAAAAGCTAGTGTTAACCAATCATCTAGTTACTTTTCTGAAATTAAAAAAATCGTCTCCGAAAAGTACGATTTTACTATTGTTATCCTAGAAGAAACAGCTAATCAAGATATAGAGATAGTAATTGGAAATAAATAAAACTTAAAATAATTATTAAGATTCATTCCAGGTATATCCCGTTATTAAGCCATTAGAATCCAAGTTTACATCGACTTGGATTTTTCTTTTAATTTCTACCACTCGACCCTCAACGCTAATAATTTTCGGACTCGAACCGGAATCAACAGTAATCGTTGCACAACCAGAAAAAGAATTACTGCAGCCACCGCTAACGGTTTCGATAGAATATGTTCCTGAATAATCTTTATTGCGCACTATTCTTTCAAGCGCATCTTTAGCTCCTAACTGAGCATAATTCAAAGCTCGGCCAGAATTATTAGTATCACTAACCGATACATTATCGGAAATACTAATCGAGGCAATTAAAGCGCCAACGGACATAATTAAAATCATTAAAACAATAACCGTTGGAATAGAGGCCATGCCCTCTTTTTTTATATTATAATCTACCATATTAAAAATCTTGGTTTAAATCTACGCTAGTTCTCTCACTTTGGCTATACTGCCAATCAGGGCTAGTACTATTATAAGTGGCAAAAATATTTATTTCGACGCTAATTCTTTTTTTATCTAGAACAGTATTCGTGTTTTCTAAACGGTTAAAATATAAACTGGTAATCTTTACTTTATCGGAACTAATATATTCAACCGGCTGAGCGTCAACTTGGCGAGCGATTCTATCATTCGTAATGGTATAACTAATCGAATTAGCGCCAACAACTAAAACTAAGGAACTAGAAGTAGCGGCGGTAGTATTAGGAGTAGTTAAACTTGAAGCTGAAGAAACATCTCGTTTCATTCTCTCGATTACAAAACGTAAATTAGAATTAAGTTCACTTTTAGCTTCCACTCCGCCCTTCCCCTTATTTAATATTAAAAAAGCATCGGCAACGACTACAGTTATAACGGATAAAATAGCGAGATAAATCATTAGCTCGATTAAAGTAAAGCCAGCAATTTTTTTTAGAGATATTTTCATAACTTTATGGACTCCAATTCACAATTACATCATCAACCTGGGGAGTATCCGCTCCGCCAATAATACAGTCATCCGCACATATTCTAATTTTATAACGGAAATATCGTTTGTTGTTTACTTGAGGATGGCAAGTTAATTCGACTGAACTCCCAGCAACCGCTTCATACCAATCATTAGAGCCACAAGTCACCCCACCCGTATAATTCCAAGGACCGGAAGAGCTATCAGCGGCCGCAATTTGGAATTTTACTTGCCCTTGGTCCATACTTGCTCCTCCTAATTTTCCTTTCCACATTATAGAATTATAAGCCGGCCCATCAGCATTCGCCGTTGAATCATAAACCGTAGAAATTAAATCACCATAGGGCGGATAACCAACCCCGCAGCTCACTGGCTTATAACGATGAGTCATAACTGCCTTAACCGCTAAATTAGAAACGGTCGGTCCCGAAACGCCTAAATTTAAATTGTAATTATAATTACCGGCGCTCGTAGGATTAATTTTCCCATCAATATCTTTATAGATAAAATTAAAATTAGTTGGGCTGCCAACATTGGGCAGATAAAAACTAGTACTAGTTCCGGAACCATCATCACTAATTAACATGCTTAAATTACCGCTGCCGGTATAAACCCCACTAACCGAAAAATAAAATGATTTTACCGAATTAGTAATCCCTGAGATATCGTCCCCAATATAAACTGAAAACGGAAGAACGACATTAGAATTAATACTATTACTGTAACTAGCAACAAAAAATTCACTAGTTTTTACTTTTTGATTAGTTGGCTGGCCATCAACGCAGGTAGCAGGTGCAAATTGATGGGTGGTGCTAAGTTTAGCGCCAAAGTTGGAAATTGTTATCCCCG
Source organism: Candidatus Falkowiibacteriota bacterium (assembly GCA_903857815.1). Lineage (GTDB taxonomy): Bacteria > Patescibacteriota > Patescibacteriia > Patescibacteriales > UBA12465 > UBA12465. Next base: position 10,289 of record CAIOGK010000116.1, on the reverse strand, counting down.
AAGGAATAACATTTAAAGTATGACTATAAATCCCAGCACTAGTATGCCCTAATATTCCCGAACTATCGCGATAAACTAAATGAAAATCTTTAGGCTGAGCAGCATTAGGAAATGTAAAAGTTTTAATAGTTGAACTATCAGAATCTATTTGTAATTGTAAAGAACCAGAACCAGTATAAACACCACTTACGGAAAATGAAGCGTCTTTAACGGGGCTACTTACTCCAGTTAAATCATCGCCCAAGTACATAGAAAATGGGAAATCAGTATTTGAACTTAACGAGCCCGTATAACTTCCAACAAAAAATTCGCTTGATTTAATTTGGTCTCCTGCAAAAACAATTTGAAACAACGATACTAAAATAAGTAAGGTTATAAAAATAATCGTTCCCGAAATTTTATAATTAAGTTTTTTCATTTTACTTAACCCACATTGAAGTAGTTTTATCACCATTTGCTAAACCATAAGCCCAGGATTCGTTAGCAAAACTATAATAAAAACTAATCGCCGATATCGTATCAGCATTAAATTGAGGTAAATTACGAAAAGAAGCAATCGCTTCATTAGAATCATACCAATTAAGCGGCAACTCGTACCCACTAACCTCGGAATTGATTTCTTTTTGACTAATTATTTTATCAGCTTCTAAAATTATCTCGTAAGTTGCTTCTCTTTGAGAAGAACCAAAAATTAATTGCCAAGAACTTGATTTTCCATCTAACCCTAAGGCGCCATTTGATTTAATAGAAATAAGTTTAGCATCAAACGACCAACTATTAGCAGCCGCCTGAGTTATATTATAGGCCTCTTTTAAGGTTAACTTTGCTTTAGTAATAAAAACCTGGTCTGATTCTGATTGCGGCTGTAATTTAACATTGTATTCACCCCGAGCAACAGTTTCCCCCTCATTAGTCATAACCTGGGTAGTAGTTGGAATTTTAATAACGTCATCGATTATCTGACCCTTAAAAGTTTCGGGAGTAATCACGCCAGCCTTGGGAGTTTTATCTTTTTTGATAGAAATTAAAACGATAACTAAAATAATAATAATTAAAATAATCGCAGCGCTAATAAAAATTAATTTTTTATTTTTTAAATTCTTAGTCATATTTTACGGCGCAAATGAATAAGTTAAATATAAAACCGCTGAGGAAATATTAGTATCGAGGCTAGGATTAAAACGGAAAGTATTAGCAACGGGGTCAAAATTAATATTAGCCGCATCTACCTTATATAAAATTCTAAAAGAATTACTATTAGAGGCAACGGCATATGTAGAAGTTGCCTGGCCATTAACCGAGACGGCAACATTATTAGTTCCTGATGATGGTGAAAATCCATTTAACTCTAAGAAAGCACTCTTAATAGAAACGGAATTTTCCGGAACATAAACCGCAAAACTAGAACTTGTAGAAGTCCCACCGTTTAAAGTTGCGGCAAAAGAATCAACAAAAAATTTAGTTGTTTTCGCTGGTTGAGTAACATTGGTTGTCGTAAATGAACAGAAAGGAGAAACGCTTGGTCTAAGCGCTATATTCCCTGCAACGTCTACTGACTTAACCTGAAAATAATAAGTTGTATTAGAATCAAGATTATTTAAAGCAAAAGAATGCGCAGTATTGTTTGCGGCAATGGTCGTAAACGTACTTCCGGATAAATTTGAATTTTTGCTATATTCTATTTGACCAGTTCCTGATTCATTTAAAGTCCAGGATATAGTTGCGCCATTAGTTGCTAATAAAGTTACGGCATCAGTACAAGTATTGCCCCCAGTGAAAGTAACAATCGGAGCAACTTTATCAATTTTAAAATCAGTCGCGTTTTCACCATTACCACCAAATGAAACCCAATTACTATAATAACTAGAGCCGCCATAATAATGACGAACGCGCGCTTGCCAATGAAAAACGTTATCACTAGGAGTAATAGTAATTGCGCAACCATTAGCGAGAACGCTGCAATCAACTGGGCCAGGACCGGCCTTACCTATTCCTTCTACTGCTTGGGCGCAAACACCGCCGCCTGAACAAGAAAAGGCCGTTCCCACCGGTTGATATTCAATCTGTGGATAAAGAGTTCCTCCAGAAAAATCAGTCTGCATAATCATCGCTAAGTATGTATTTGTTGAGCTGGAAGTCTCGCCAATAGCAATCGCCGAAGTAAGAGAGGCGTCTTTAAACTGATTTAAACTAGTCGGGTTATTAGGCGCAGGAGTTAACACACTAAAAGCTGAACTATTATTAGATTGATAGGTATTAGAAGTCGCGTATACAATACCATCAACCGCACCAACAGGAACAGTCGTTACAATCGCTGTATTAGACCAACTTGTAAAAACCGTAGCATTAACAGCACTAGTAAAAACAATTTTATTATTAGCATCAAAGGCAACCGGACAAGTCCCATTATTTTGACAAAAATGATTCCCATTAACCGTAATCGGGTCGCCAATAATTCCCGAGGTTGGGCTTAAACTAGTAATACGCGGCAAAACTCTGAAACCAGTTGTCGTATAAGTATGACTCTTATTAGCCGAGCCGTTTCCTTGTTGCATAATTAAACTTCCAGTATAAACACTATCGGAAATTACTGCCGGAACTTGAACAACAATGGCAGCATTATCCCAACTATTTGTTACTGCGGAGCCAGTCGGGCTAGAACAGGTTGTTGAGTCACAACCTAAAATTCGCACCCAACCACCAGTTGCACTACTTCCAAAACGAGTACCATTTAAAGTAACAATGCCGTCACTATCACTAGCACTATATTCTCGTGCGGCATTAGCCGTTGCCGTTGGAACAGTTACAGAAGTTACCTGAGGAAATAAATAAAAATTTAAATCAGTTGCTGTCACCTGGCTTCCGGCGGTAACCTGCAAAGCACTGACCCCGCCATAATTTGTACCAAAGTCTGTATCAGTATTAGTAGCGATATTACTATCTGTTCTAATTGTAATTGCAGTATTAGTCCAAGCGCTAACATTAGTATCAGCACTCCCGTCATCAGCTATAACATCAGTCGCCACTCCAATAATTTCTACTTTATTAGTTGCCGTATCTCTTGATCCTAAACCAGGATCAGTACCAAAACCATAACCGTTAATAACCACCGTTTGTCGAAAGGGGGCGCCTGGACCTATTCTAGCGCCGCAATCGGTACAAGCAGCCGAATAATTAAGCGCTGACTCGGTAGAATTCGTATAAGAAGTTATTTTTGGCCTTACCGTAGTTGAACCAGCCAAAGTTACGGGAACCGTGCCCGCCTCAGTAATAGTAGTTACTACGTCAGTTAAAGCGGTAATTTGAAAATCAATCGTATTGCCTCCAGCTGGATAGTTAGCGCCATTAACTAAATCGAACCTAATATAAAAATAATAAATATTATCTACCGGGATAACAAGACCGGCGTTGGTAAATGTTACCGTTTGATCAGCCGCAAAAGCGGCCTGAGTGCCGAAAGTCCCAGTTGTACCATTAGAATAGTTAGCATCTGTATCATATATTAAAGTCGGATTAGCTAACGTTGTATTAGCCGCCACTGTCCCCATCTCACTCACTTTAATCGAAGTAACAGTTGCACTCCCTCCAGTCGGTGCAATTTTAAAAGCGGCACAAGTTCCATCACTTGAACAAGCTGTATCATTTATAAACTTTGACGTATCACTAGAATCGAGATTAGTAATTTGTGAACCAGCGGCAGCACTAATTGTTGCCGTAGCCGCTACAGCTGTTTGTAAAGTTACCGTTCTCGAAGTAGCAAAAGAGGACATCGGATTAGTATTGGCTGTGCTATGAATAACAAACTGAGGCCCACCATATAAAATATTCTCAGTATAACCCGTAACCGCTTGTACCCAAACTTCAACCGCAATCTGATCGCCATCAAGAAGAGTAGCGGCAGCTCCGGCGCCTGTAACACAAGTACGACCGCTACCCGTAGTTCCATACTCTGTTGCGGTAACACAGTTCGCGGCCGTCCCATCAATTAATGTAGATACCCACCCCGTTCCCTGACGCCAAACATAAACATTAACACGCGTATAAGCATTGGCCGCGGCATTACTTTCCGTGGCCGCTAAATCTAACTTAAAAGTCATACCCGAAGCAATTGATTGGGCGGCTAACTTTGGTGATAAAAAAGTTCTGTACCACGTATTACCGGTGCCAATTAAACCGCCAACGGTTGTCGCAGCCGTGCCAGGCGTATCCGTCATTGCTAAGGCGGTTGATTTTAAAGTCGGAACAGCGGGGGTTATATCCGTTTGACCAGCATATTCAGCAGTTGGGCCAGTCGTTCCATGAGCAGTCGCCGCATTAGTATTACTTAAAAACCATCTCGTTCCCTTATCAGTCGCTGTTTGCAATGTTACTACTCTTGAAGTAGAAAAAGAGGACATCGGGGTAGTATTAGCGCCACTGTGAATAACATGAGTTGACCCACCATACAAAATATTTTCCGTATAACCAGTAACTGCCTGTACCCAAACCTCAACCGCAATTTGATCGCCAGCCTGAAGAGTAACATTAGAAGCGGTAGCTGAAGTAACACAAACACGACCACTACCCGTTGTTCCATATTCCGTTGCCGTAACACAGTTCGCCGCCGTACCGTCAATTAAGGTTGCGACTAATCCCGTTCCCTGACGCCAAACATAAACATGGGTACGCGTATAAGCATTAGCTGCGGCACTACTTTCCGTAGCTGCTAATTCTAATCTAAAAGTCATTCCGGAATTGATAGTTTGAGCCGCTAATAAAGGCGAAAGAAAAGTTCTAAACCAAGTGTTACCAGTACCGATAAGACCACCTCTAGTAACGGCTGCTGTCCCCGGGGTATCCGTCATAGCTAAAGCAGTTGATTTTAAAGTTGGAACGGCTGGAGTAATATCAGTTTGCCCGGCATACTCAGCCGTTGGTCCAGATGTTCCATAGGCAGTTGCAGCATTAGTATTACTAAGATACCAAGTAGTTCCATTAACAGTTGTCGCCGCATTTGCTCCTCCCACCTCCAGTCTTTTTGCTAATTCAAATAATTTTAAATTATCCACAACATTGGAGTCTGACTTAACATTCCAAAATTTATCAACAATATTTCGGCCGTCCTGATATGTCTGTAACGCTCGAGAAATTAAATTAAACGGTAAATTAGAAAAAGAGATAGCAAAAAGCATTATCACTATTACTAATTTTTTAAATATTTTTTTTCTCATAATTCAAATTTAGCCTTCGTTTTTAGCATTGATAATATAATTATAAACTTTCTCTGAAATTATTTTCATTTGTTCCTGGGCAGTCTTTTCGTCAGTATTATTAATCATCACAATAAGAAAATATGGGCGATTAGGTATATAAACTATACCGGAATCTAAATAAACACTCTGCTCATTGCTAATACCAACTTTATGAGAAAATAAAACCCCTTCTGGCAAGCCCTTGCTTAAAAATTCATTAGTATGAGACTCGGCCATAAATCTAATTAATTTTTCCGAATTAGCCATTTCTAAATATGAAGAATTATACAAAGACCTTAAAATAACAACATAATTTTTTGCGCTAATCTTTCCTTCATTAGAAAAAAATGAATCCAAACCTAAATGTTTTTGAGTATTTTTAAATTCATCAGGCTCTAAATTTCTCAAAATAATAGTATAGGCGGTATTATCAGAATTAATTAACATTTCTTTAACTAAACTTTCAATGGTAAATCTAGTACCTATTGGCTGTTTATACAGTTCACCAAAACGTTCGTCCTTATCAGTCGGCATTAAAACTAATTCATTTTCCCATTTCCACTCCCCGCGCTCAATCTTTTTTACGACCGTCATGGCTAACGGTAACTTAGATAAACTAGCCGGAAAAAATTCCGCATCTTTATTGGCCGAAATATTTGCGCCGGTATTTAAAAACTCAAAATAAATAGAAACATCAGTATTATTTGCTCCCATAGCATTTATTTCATCCCGTAACATCTGAAAATTAACAATCATATCCTTTTTATCAACAAAATTTCTAACCGGATTAATTAAAGTAGAAATCCCCTGCCATTTAGATATCGAGCGTGATTTTAAATAAAAGCTAAAACTCAAAATATTAGTTATTATTAATATTCCGAAAAAAACATAAAATATCCAATTTTTGGATTTTTTAGCTATTTCAATATCATAATTTATATTTTTTTTATTTTTACTTCCCATATTAATTTGCTTGTAGTCTTAGGCTACCCGGTAACCCGGTAGTATCAATATTAGTTGCACTTTCATAAACTGCACTAGGACAAGCAACCGGAGTAACTCCCGTTCCGCTCCAATTAGTTTGATGACAAACTTGATTGCGCCAACGAGTTAAATATACTTCTCGACTAATTGTTCCATCTCTCCAGAAAACAGTCACAGTAATTTTTTGAGTTGAAGGGTCGTCACTATTTCCGACCGTACAAGGCGGCACGCCAACGGTTGTAATAATTGATTTATCAACATCACTGCGACAAACATTAGCAATCGTAAAATATCTTGTATAACTTAAACCATTAACGGTTAATGATTCATCCCCAGGATTTACAATCCAGGATCCGGCTGATTTTAGTGAATAATAATGATTATCAGGGCCCTTAGTCTTATTATAAATATTTTGCCATTTTTCAAAACTAGAATTTTCAATTGCTTTTATAGACTCATCAACTAATTCGGTCGCAATCTTATTTTCCATTGACCATTTATTAGCACTTAAACTAGAAACTACAATTTGCGCGATTATCGGAATTATAATCGCTATTACTCCGATAACAATTAGGAGCTCAAGCAGTAAAGAACCTGGTTGTTGAAAATAAACTTTCATTTATTAATTAACTAATCCCTGCCCCTGGACAGAAATCGTTTTTGTATCTAAACCGGCATTAATTATAATATTAGCCGCGGTAGTTGTTCCGCTTATTTTACTAAATATTATATCTACCGACTGGCCATCGGCGGGATAAGAAAAATTAATTCCAGTTTTTAAATAAGAAGTAACTAAAACTGTTTTTGCTAAATCCGCATAATTACTAGGCGTAGAAAATACTTCATAGTAATCGCTACTACTATTTACAAAATGAACGCCCCAAATCCTATCATCTTGGCCATTCATTGCCTTATCTCTTGTATTCCTTACGTCGTAAACAATCGTATCAGCATTATCGCTTAACTGTGCCCCGGCAATAAAACTTCCATAAAAATCACGGCTCATAGCCGCTATAATTACCAAAATACCAATTACTAAAATAATTTCCAATAAAGTAAACCCCGATTTCAGAGACAAGTTTCTATTCATAAAACCAACTAGTTAAAAGTCCCAACCATTCCGTAAATAGGAAGTAAAATAGAAAGTGCAATCAACCCAACTACAACGCCCATTCCTAATAATAAAAGCGGTTCTAAAAATGTTGTTAAATCATTCAACGCGCCGCTTACATCTTCTTCATAAAAATCAGCAAAATTTTTCAAAACTTTATCAAGCGTCCCAGTTTTTTCACCCACCGCAACTAAACTCGTTAAAAAATTAGGAAATAACTTAGGATTATTTTTAAGGGCGCGAGAAAGTGGAATTCCATTTTTTATATCACTATTTGCTTTTAAAATTGCCTCTTCATATTTACTATTTCCTACCGCTTTAGCAGTTAAATTTAAAGATTCGGAAATTGATAAGGCGCTCCCAATTAAACTTCCTAAGGTTCGGGAAAATCTTACCAACATAATCTTTTTAATCAAATTCTTGGCAACCGGTATTCTAAAGGCGGCTTCTGATAAAAATTTCTTGCCAGAAGCAGTTTTTCTAAAATACATCACAAAACCAATAAAACCAGCGACCAAGGCGACATCTAATATTGGGCTATACGTTAAAGCATTGCTTATGGAAATAAGAACTTTGGTTAAAGCTGGTAATTCAACATTATTCTGCGCAAAAGATTTAGATAATTTTGGTAAAACAAAAACTAACATAACCGTAATAATTCCAATCGAAGCAACGACTAAAATTAACGGGTATGTTAAGGCGGATTTTATTTTCTTAATTAATTTATATTCCCGGTCGAGATGGCTATTTAATTCTTCGAGCGAACGATCAAGCATGCCGGAACTTTCTCCAGCTCTTATCATCCCGGTAAAAATGGGCGAAAAATCTTTACTGTGTTTTTCAAAAATACTAGATAAGGGCTGGCCATTCAAAACACCTTGACGCGCTTCCACTAAAAATTTCTTAACAATATTTTTGGTAGTATCGACAACCATAATATCTAAGGCTTCACTTAAAGTTAAGCCAGCTTTAATAGTTGCCGCTAGATTACGAACTAAAATAATTTTATCTAAAGCGGAAAAACTTTCAAAAATAGCTTTCGAACCAACAGAAACTTTAGAATCACTACCTTTAAGTTCTATTTTCACCGGTGCTAAATGTTTTTGAGTTAAAATCGCGACTACTTCTTCTTTGCTAGCGGAATTAATTTCACTAGTAATTATGCGACCATCCTCATTAATAGCTTCATAAACAAATAAACTCATATTTATTCACTAGTTACTCTTAATATCTCATCGATGGTCGTAAGGCCGCGACCAACTTTCTCTAAACCATCTTCAAACATAGAGGTCATCCCGCCGGTCATCGCCGCTTTTCTGATTAAATTTGCGGGAATGGAATCGGTAATAAGGGCACGGATATTATCATTAATTGCCATGATTTCAAAAATACCAATCTGGCCAGAAAAGCCGGTTCCCTCACACACCTTACAGCCCTTTCCGTGGTATGCCTCCTTAGGAATAAGTTGAGCTTTTTTCTTGGTAGATGCTCCGAAAATAGATAATTGTCTAGTAACCGCCTCTTTTTGAAAAGCTGTTAATTTATAAGAAGCGACACAAGAAGAACAGATTTTTCTAACTAAACGCTGAGCAATAACTAAATTAAGAGTTGAAGATAATAAAAATGGCATAGTTCCCATATCAAGCAAACGTGGGATAGCGGAAGGCGCATCATTAGTATGCAAGGAAGATAAAAGTAAATGACCAGTTAAGGCAGAGTGAACCGCAATATCAGCTGTTTCATTATCACGAATTTCTCCAATCATAATAATATCAGGATTCTGACGAAGCAGGGCGCGTAGTCCATTAGCAAAAGTGACCCCCGCCTTAGTATTAACCTGGGTTTGATTAATGCTAGAAACCTCATATTCAATCGGGTCTTCAATTGTTGTAATATTCACTTTAGACGTATTCAAAATATGAAGAATAGAGTAAAGAGTGGTAGTTTTTCCATGGCCAGTCGGTCCAGTTACCAGAATCATACCGTGAGGCTTTTTAATTTCATTAAGGATAGTTTTTTCTAACGCTTCATTAATACCTAAATCAACTAAACTTAAAGGTTTAGCCGAACTCTTAAGTAAACGCATTTCTACTTTTTCACCATTTAAAACAGGCATAATATTAACACGAATATCAACCTTACTTCCCTGTTCTAAATTAAAGTGAAAACGACCATCTTGAGGAATACGATGTTCATCGATTTGCATGCCGGCTAATATTTTTACGCGCGCAATTAAAATTGGACTAATATCTTTTGGTAAAGATAAAATCTCTTGCATGATTCCATCAACGCGGTATCTAATTAATAATTTTTTAGGTAACGGCTCAAAATGAATATCGGAAGCATTCATAGTTATTGCATTTTCTAATACACTATCCAAAATACTAACAATTGGAATCGCTTCCGCCATTCTCGTTAAATCCGTATCACCACTAAGTGTAATTGATTGCTTAATACTCTCGTCAATAATTTGGTTAAAACTCGTTCCGATAGTTTTTCGGTACTGTTTAAAAACAAAAGCTAAGCTAGACGAAGAAGTCATATAAACTTCCAGCCAAACATTAAGTTTATGACTAATAAAATTAACAGTCTCTAAATCAAGCGGATTAAGCATCGCTATTTTTGCGCTTTTCGCCTCTTGATTATATTCAAAAATAACGGCTCCTTTATTTTTTACGTAAGCTTCTGGTAATAAACTTAAAGTCTCCCCCGGAATAATAACTTTTTTCAAATCAATAATCGGAACTTCGGCGTAAGGAGCTAACAGCTCCATTAAATAGTCTTCGGTAATCTCTTCGCGTCCGATTAAAACGTTAGTTAGCGACTGGCCGGAACGAAAAGCTTCAGCTTTAGCCGACTCAAAAGACTTATCGCTAACTAGCCCTGAAGCTAACAAAATTTCTTTTAATTTATCCTCCTTAATATACATTTTATTAAAATATTATAATGCTATTATTACTAAT
>CAIOGK010000115.1 GCA_903857815.1 Candidatus Falkowiibacteriota bacterium | reverse complement strand
TTTTCTAATAATATTATAACGCTTTTTTTAAGCTTATAGAAGTTGCTATGAAAAACGCTCCTACAGAGGGGAGCGTTTTTATCTTCATATAACTTCAAATAACAATTATCTTTCTTTAATTAACTTAAAAGAGTTATCAAAGAAAATTAAATTTCGATTATCATGAGTATCTTGATTACTTTCTTCTAAGGCTGTTTTAATCGCTACGATGGATTGAAGACAAACCATTGTGTTAATAACCGGCAAACTACTCAAATCAAAAGCATGATTAATCCAGGGCCAATTACAATTAGGCTTAAAAATAACGCCTCCATTACTTTTATAGAATCCCCCTTTAAAATATCCGAATGGGGCGTCGCTGCCAAATAATACTCGATGACAACCGATAATAGTAACGGCAGAATAAATTACCTTAGTGTCCGTTACCATGGCGGTATCGAAAAAAATATTATTGCAGGGCTTAATCTTATGTAACGCTAACGAAAGTCTATCATCAAAGATATAGAAACCGCCAAGGTGAGCAACAATAAAATTAATTTTTTTATACTTATTAGCTAAAAAAATCAATTCGTCAGCATTATCATAAATATTTTTTGGTAGATGAATTATTAAAAAACTACCAGCAGAATTAAGTTTTTGCCACAGCTCTTCTGAAAAGTTATTAATAATTTCATTGGTTGAATTTTTAGTTTTTGTTCTAATCTTAGTCTTTAAACCAAAAGAACAATCCAATTCAGAGGTTTGTTTAAGCGCTATTTTATGCGTTAAACAAGGGATGGAATAAATTCTGGGGTTGTCCAGAAAATAATCATGAAGATAATTGTTATTATCTTCTTCATAATCAGAAAACGGTAGGCCAAAAACTATGGCGCGGTAATCAGAAACGGAAATTCCTAATTTATTAAAAATAAATTCATGTGCCCCTAAATCAAACCAGTTAAAAGTTTGGCCAGGATTTTGAGCCTTAGGGTTAAACAAACTCTGTCCAAAATTTTTATGAATATGCACATGCGCATCAATAATCTTATCAGGAATCCAGTCTTTCAAAAAAGCGGATAATTCTAAATCATCCAACTTAGGAATTAATTTAATCACGTCTATATCTCCTATTTTTTAAATTTTTAAATAACTTTTATATTAAACATTATTTTTTATTTTTCCAACAATATGGGTCTGCCGCCAACAAGTCGTTGTTAATAAGGAGGGCTCGTGCCCGACAGCCTCCGCAAATAAATCTATCACAACAAGTACCACAAGCACCGGAATATTCTCTATTAATTAATTGTTGCACGCCTTTAACTGCGCGACGATTATTCCATATATCAACCAAAGAGTCTTGATAAAAATCTCCAAGAACTACATCCTGCAAAAAAGTACAAATACCAATTTTTCCATCACAACGAATATGAATCATATCTTGACCAGCAGTACAGCCACTAATAACCTTTCCGGAATAGACATCGCCGAACTCTTTCAATTTATTCATTATCGAACTATCGGCTAAGTGATAAAGTGGGTCCTGACAATTTATAACCATTTTTATCTTGCGATGTTCTCGCTCTAAACTCAATTGCTCTAAAAACTTTCTATATTCTTCTGGTTTTAAAACGAAAATTGGATTATCTCCATTAGCCCTCCCTGTAAAAATAGCCGCCCGAGCCAAAAAAGTATCGACCCCTAAACCCTCAAGCATATCCAAGGTAGCCTTCAAATCATTCATATTAAGTCTGGTAACGGTAAACTCAACATGAACTTTTATGCCTAAACTTTTAAGCAATTTTATGGAAGCGATGGCTTTATTTAGAGCTCCTTTTAAATTACGAATTTGATCACTAATTTCTGGACGAGAACCATCCAAACCAACACCGAAAGAATACAGCCCGGCAGCTTTCAATTTTTTTGCTAAATCCTCAGTTAACAACAATGAGTTACTTTGAATTCGAGTTTTAATACCTTGTTTAGTTGCCTCTTTTACTATATCTACGATATCAGGGCGCAACAAAGGTTCTCCACCAGTAAGAGCTAAGGTCGGGCAACCCAATTCTTTAAGTTCTCTTATCAGCCTAACCATGTCCTCACCCTTAATTAAATTATTTTCTAAAGTCTGAGGGGAGGCGGCGGCACGACAATGAATACAACATAAATTGCATCTTTGAGTAAGTTCCCAAAGAGCATAATGTAAATTGTTAGACATAAGTTATACAAAAAATGACTTATTAATTTCTTAACAAGTCACTTTACCGTATTAATCAAATAGGCATGAACATTCTCTGACAACAATAGAGGAGGCGTTTTTGTCTGAATCATTGGTTATCCCCATCCATTCTTGTTGAACGGTTGTTACTTCGATTTGATCTTTCATATATTTTTTATTTAACTATGATTAAATTATAGTACTCACGTTATTTCTGTCAAGTTGACAGAAACATTAAATAATTATAAAATCAATAGAATTAACAAAAACGTACATTTACAAATAAAAATCATATAAAATCTAGAAATCATGGAAAATCCTGTAATCAAAAAAAGTTTAGAAATTTTAGATTTATCGGATTCAGCTAATGGCTTGCATGCGATTAATCTAATGGTTGATCTAATCTACCAAACTCTGCAAAGAACTCCTGGTAATCCGTGGCCCATCATCAAAAGGGCTAGCCCAATTACGACCGTTGAAGAAAACTTCGACTTACTTTATTTCCCCGCCGATAATCTTAGCCGCTCACCAATTTATACTCGTTATATTGACGATAAAAAAATGCTGCGCACTCACACAACGGCACAAATACCCGAAATACTCAAGGAAATAAAGAAAAATGATGTTCACAATTATTTAGTAATGTGTCCGGGGATATGTTTCCGCCGTGATGTAATTGATAGAAAGCATGTCGGCGAACCTCACCAAATGGATATCTGGCATATCAAAAAAGGTGAACCGAGAATTACTCGCGATAGTCTTCTGAGCATGGTGAAGCAGATTGTAAACCTTGTTTATTACGGAGCCCAATTTCGCGCTAACGAAGTAGAACATCCCTACACTGATCGGGGATTAGAGGTAGAAATTATGGTCAACGGTGAATGGTTGGAAATTTTAGAATGCGGAGAAATAAAAACTAATCTTTTAACAGACTCGGGACTGGATCCAAAAGAATATTCCGGTTTAGCTATGGGGTTAGGATTGGATCGCTTAGTAATGATTATTAAAAAAATTGACGATATTCGTCTACTAAGATCTGAAAATCCTAAAATCAAGGAACAAATGCGCAATCTGAAAATTTACCAGCCTGTTTCAAAATTCCCAGCTATTAAACAAGATATATCGATTTCTGTTAGTGTGAATCAAACAGAAGAAGATATTTGTGAAATAGCTAGAGAAACTCTGCAAGATAAAATTGAGTCTTTGGAGGAACTAAAAATTATTTCTATTACCGCTTACGAACAATTACCACCACAAGCAATTGAGAGATTAAATATCAAACCGGGACAAAAAAATGTCTTATTGAGATTAATCTTTCGCTCTCACGAAAAAACGCTTCTTCAGGAAGAGGCTAATGAAATGCGTGATATGATTTATAGAGCTCTCGATGAAACTGAGGGCGGAGGTTATATCAAAAAATAAAATTTCTTAAATAAAAACAAAAAGGACCCAAATGGGCCCTTTTTAATTTTTGTTATTTTTTTATTATTTTTTTAACTGTCTTTTTGGCAACTTTAGCAACCGGCTTAATGTTTTTTTCATAATCAGCAATCGCTTTTTTTAAACCATCGACTGCCATAATAGAACAATGGACTTTTTGATGAGGAAGCCCGCCTAAATCTTCAACAATTTTTTTCCAAGGATATTTTTTAGCCTCAGCGACTGTCATCCCTTTAACTTTTTCGGTCATAACCGAAGCAGTCGCGATATTAGAAGCACAACCAAAAGAAAGAAATTTTACATCCTTAATTTTTCCCTTCTCGACTTTTAAGAAAAAATCTAATTGGTCGCCACAAACCATATTACCAATTTGAGCATAACCATCAGGGTAAATATGGATACCGGCGTTTATCCCATGTGGGATCGCTTTGGATTCAATTATGAAAACGGGCAGGCCTGGGATATCCTGAACCGTATCATGCGGT